>PBUF01000080.1 GCA_002727775.1 Gammaproteobacteria bacterium | reverse complement strand
TTCGATTGATTCATCAGTTTTTGCGCCCCGGCGTGAAAAGTCGACCCCGAGTGCGGCAAATTCCTGATGCAAATAACCGGCGCCTATCCCCAGCAGTAATCTTCCAGAAGATATAACGTCTAGGCTCCCCATCTCTTTCGCCAATACAACCGGATTTCTTTGAGCAATAAGGGTAATCCCTGTGCCTAGCTTAATCTCTTCAGTAACGTTTGCTATGTAAGCTAATAGGGTCGATGGGTGAAGAAATGGTGTTTCTGGATCAGCTGGCGATGGCGCCTCTCTTGGATCGGGTAATACAACGTGTTCCGCTGTCCATAACGATTCGACGCCGATTTGTTCGGCGCCTACGGCCACTTTCGCCGCTGTTTGTGGTTCAGCACAGGCGCCCGTATTTATTCCGAATATTCCTATCTTCATAGCTTCGTCCTAAGGAAGTTAATTTACTATCTGTTCTCTTGAGTAGAGGAATATAGCTAGACGAGCAAGNAACCATGCATAAAGCGTGGTGGTTACGATAGAAACNGCCGTCTGCACCCAATCCAATGTCCCTTGNTCTATTATATCNGTAATCAATGTGGATTGGGCAAGGCTTGGTATCGGCATGATAAGGAGACTTGTTTCTGCGTTCAAAAGTTGGGCGATTATGATTGGTAACGTGGGTAGTACAATCATAAAAGAAAGATAAGTCTGTGCTTCTTTGAAAGTTTTTGTGAAAGAACCAACCACCGCCAGTAAAGCCGATGAAAATAGAATGATTGGTAGGCAAATAATAAACATCAATGAAAATTGAAAAGCTTGTATTTCTAGATCCAATCCTAGTTCGTCGAAGGGTATCAGGGGCAATAGAAAGTAAAGAAGAATCATCAATAATAAGAGACTCAGGCCACTAAATAAGGATATCGCGGTCATCTTTCCGTAGAGTAAGGTTGAGCGTTTTATTGGTTGAGCTAGAAGAGGTTCTAAAGTTCCGCGTTCTTTTTCCCCCGCCGTAGTGTCGATGGCTAATGGAAGTCCCCCGATGAATATGGTGACAATTATTAGGTAGGGTAAATACATTATTATTGATAAAGCTTTGGCTGCGGGCGACGCAACGTCTAAATCTGCTACTCTGATTGGAGAAATTATTGACGGATCTACCCCTCTAAGTTGTAGCCTTAATAATCCCGTTCTGCTGCTATATTGATTGATTAAGCCCCGTAAGAGTGAAACGTGCTTTAGAGTGTCGGAAATTGTTCCGCCTTCGTAGATAATTTTGACCGTATTTTGCTGTCCGGATTTAAAGCGGTCCGAGTAGTCTTCTTTTATTACCAGGATCACCCTCTCTTTGCCCGATTTGACGAGTTCCTTAGCAGATGAAGTGGAGTCGATTTCTTTGATAGTTGTGTTTTGTGAAGCAAGAAAATCCATCAACCCTGGTGCATAACTTGACCCAATCACGCTGAACTCGGTGGGATCCTCTGAGTCGCCTTGAATTTGTTCCAACATAAAAGTGATAAGGCCGACTAGAAAAATGGGCGCAAATATTGCCGGTGACAAGGATGAGAATAAGGCTCTTCGGTCTCGAAGATTGTCTTTACATTCCTTTTTAACGATTGCACTAAATTGAGACATAGCGCGGTTAGCTTCCTGTGATTTTCAAAAAGGCTTCTTCTAAATCTTGAGAACCCGCGGCATTTCTCAACTCATTGATTGAGCCGCTAAATTTCACGATTCCCTTGCTGATGATGACGATGTCTTCGCAGAGATTTTCTACTTCTTGCATGATGTGGCTGGAAAATAATACGCACTTTCCGCGTTCCTTGAGATCGATGATGATTTCCCTTAGGGCTCTAGTCGCCATTATGTCTAGTCCGCTGGACGGTTCGTCCAGCATAATGTTGAGCGGGTCATGGATTAGGGCCCTGGCCAAAGAGACTTTGATTTTTTGTCCCTGCGAATAGCCCTCTGAGGGTCTGAGGCAGAAGTCCTTCATTTGAAGTTGCTCGAGCAAGTTTTCTACTCGTTCCTTCAACGTGTCAGGTTTGATTCCATGTAATTCACCATAATACTCGATGTTTTCTACTGCATTCAGACGGTTGTAGATTCCTGAGTTATGTGGGAGAACCCCAATTTGCTCTCTTACTTTGAAAGGTTCTTCTCTGACATCGAAACCCGAAACGAAGGCTTTGCCAGCGCTCGGTTGAATGATTGTTGATAGGACCCTGAGGCAGGTTGATTTGCCTGCGCCGTTTGGACCCAGTAAAGCGGTGATTTTTCCGTCGTCTGCCGAAAAAGAAGCTCCGTCCAAGGCTTTCACCGTACCGAACGTTTTTTCGAGTTGATCTACTTTAATCAAGGGCTGGGACCGTAGGCATTTACAAAAAATGGTACTGGTTTGAGATGCTTTACACAGTCAGTTTTAAGGTTTTCTAAAATGGGATCTTCCAGAAAGTCAGAAATGACTTTTGGAATGCATCCCCTGGAGATCAGTCCATGACCTTGCCCTTCACCAACGATATGTAATCTGTTTTCTAGGTTTGCAGCGAGCTGTTCTGCATAACTTGGTGGGGTCACAGGATCATATTGGCCAGACAAGATCAGACTTGGNGTTTTGCTTGTAAATATTTTTTTCATCGATTCGTTGGTAGATCCCACTGGCCACTCAGAGCAGATCTCCATGAGACTTTCATGAAAGTCACTGCCCATATAGGTATCTTTTGAGTCTCTGGCTAGTCGCTGTTGTTTGTCGTAAAAAGGTACGTCCTCNGTACAGGCAACAGCATTGTGCATCCCGTTGCTGATGCTCTGGCCAAGTTGATCGAGTAGTTGGGTGGCGCTTGCTGCGACACGAGAAAAATCGTTTTTTGAAGATGCCTCGTGGATGAGGAACGGCAGTAGGGAGCGTAGTTCCGGATTGTAAAGAGACATTCTAATGACTAAAGCCAAATGTTCTTTTTCGATTTGGATTTCAATGGATTCGCCCGATCTTGGGTCTCGGAACTCTGTAACTACAGGTTTTTTCTCTAACCTTCTTATCACATTCCAAAAACTCTTTTCTAGGTTTGGGAACGCCTGATCGCATTCAACGGATTCACGACACTGTTGAAAAACTAGATTGAGAGCGTCTTGGCTTTTTATTGCTACATCGGGTCCCAACGCGATGGTAGGGGGCACTACGCCGTCAAGAATAAGCGTTCTTGTTGATTCTTCAAATTGACGAGCGTATTCCACTGCGACTCTGGTGCCATAAGAAACGCCGTAAACATTAAGTCGACTTTTCCCAAGTGTAATTCGAAGATTTTCGATATCTTGGACAGCGTATGCGGTAGAGAAGTACCTAGGATCATGAGAAAGCTGAGCCAAGCATTCTTTGGTGAGTAATTTGAGATCTGTATTTGTTATTTGTATCTGATTGTCTGCAAGCGCAGGACAAGCGAGAGAGGATGACCGGCCAGTGCCTCTCTGATCCATCACAATAATATCCCTTTTATTTAAAATTCTCTTTAATACGTTGGCGCCTGCCAGATCGATTAGTAGGTCGACAGATGACCCTCCAGGCCCGCCATTTATAATCAACAAAGGATCAGGGTTAGGATTCGGGGAGACAGAATTAACTTTGACCACGAAGAGATCTATTTGCGTACTTTCTGCATCATCCGGGTTTATTGGCTGCTTCCAGTTTGCACATGAAGCAGAAAGAAGTCCCCTCCCATCTAGAGTTGATAACTCGCACGAATTAAAACTTAAATCGCTTTTTGCTTGAGCATTGATCGCCAAGCAGCCAGCGATCGCTACCAACAAAATAAGAGATGAAAATATCCTAAAAGATACGGTCTGCACTGTACTCTGTTAGGCTTTCAAGAGCCTTTCGATACTCGTTTTCAGGAAGATGTAACAGATGCTCTCGTGCTTGTTCAATCTCGTGGAGCGCTGCTTTGCGGGTATCTTCGATTGCCCCGCTTGAGGTTATTATTTCAACGATCTCTTCTAGATTAGCTGATGATTTTTGTTTTAGCGCATGGAGCAGGCTGTTTTTTTTCCTGCCGCCAGTCTTAGCAAGGGCAAGTATTATGGGAAGAGTTAATTTGCCTTCGGACAGATCGTCGCCCGTATTCTTGCCCATTATCGTTTTGCTTCCGACGTAATCCAAAAGGTCGTCAATCAATTGATACGCCATCCCAAAGTGATGCCCGTACGATCTAATAGATTTGACCTGTTCCTCCTTGACCTTCGAGCTCTTCGACATCGCGAGAACGCCAGCTGAGTGAGTGGCGGACTCAAACAAAAGTGCCGTCTTGCAATTGATTACTTTTCTATAGCTATCTACTGATAAGGAAAAATTGCCCAAGTTAGCGAGTTGCATCACTTCCCCTTCAGCAATGAGATTCGTAGCATCTGAAAGAATTTTCATGATGTTCAGATTTCCGATTTCAACCATTAGTTGAAAGGCTCTGCTGTATAGGAAGTCCCCAACGAGAACGCTAGGAGGGTTTCCCCATTTTTCGTTTGCAGTCAATCGCCCTCGTCTCAGGGCAGACTTGTCTACGACATCGTCATGCAGGAGAGTCGCGGTATGGAGAAATTCGATTACTATTGCGAGCTTGTTTGCGTCCGTAGTCTTTGTGTCGAAAAGACCTGAAGTCAGTAATACCAATAGCGGTCTAAAGCGTTTGCCGCCAGCCTCGACGATGTAGCGCCCTATTTCTTCAACTAAATCGACCTCCGAGGACAGCAATTTTGGGATAAGCTCGTTCACTACTAGAAAGTCGTTACTCACCGCGTCGTAAACGCCAGTCAATTTGTTTGAATCTATGTCGTCGGTGCGTGTCAAAAGAATATCATCATCTGGCGATTTAGAGGTTAATTCGGACATGTCGGGTCAATAATTCCAAAATTGTTTGCTGTAGATAGGCTTTGAGGCNTATCTGACCTTATTTTGCGTTGTAATCGGAAAACTTTACACCTAAAATTACGCGCCTTTGATATTCTTGCTGCGGTATTTTCGCAAAGATTACGAAGGGCCAAGGATACAGTCTGATTAAGGTTAGGAGTAGGGATATGTTTGCAGTTTTCCAAAGTGGGGGTAAACAACANCGNGTTACCGAAGGTGACGTGTTGCGTCTCGAGCTTCTCGNATCTGAACCAGGCAATGAGATAGTATTCGATAAGGTGNTAATGGTTGCCAACGGAGAAGAGGTTAGCGTGGGAACNCCTTTTTTAGATGGCAGTACCGTGAAAGCGGAAGTTTTGAAAACGGAACGAGGGAAGAAAATTCGGATACTTAAGTTTCGAAGAAGAAAGGATTACATGAGGCGCCAGGGTCATAGACAATGGTTCACAGAAGTGAAAATAACCAGTATTCAGGCGTAAGTCNCCCTAGGAAGGAGTAAATAGAATGGCGCATAAAAAAGCCGGTGGCAGCACCAGGAATGGAAGGGATTCTGAGTCGAAACGACTTGGCGTTAAGAAATATGGTGGTCAAGTTGTCCGAGCCGGAAACATTCTCATTCGGCAAAGGGGTACTCAGTTCCATCCTGGAGACAATGTCGGTTGCGGTAAAGATCATACTCTGTTCGCTACCTCAGATGGCGTGGTGGAGTTTTCTGTAAAGGGCGCCCTTAAACGAAAAACAATTAGTGTAGTAGCGCAAGCACAGTAAAGTGTCCAGTTTTTTGGTAAAAAGACCTCGCCATGGCGGGGTTTTTTTTGTGTTGGGGAATGAGGATTTGGCGTGCAATTTATAGATGAAGCAACAATTCGTGTTACTGCTGGAAAAGGCGGGAATGGTTGCCTGAGTTTTCGTAGAGAGAAATATATTCCAAAGGGTGGTCCAGACGGCGGTAACGGCGGGGTGGGCGGCTCCGTTTATTTGGTGGCGGATGATTCGCTTAATACATTAGTTGACTTCAGGTACCAACCATCTTTCAAAGCTGAGAGTGGTTTGGCCGGATCTGGCCAGAACAAAACTGGCTCGGCCGGTGAGAATTANCTNGTTCGCGTTCCGGTTGGTACAACCGTAATTAATGAGGAAACACAGGAAATACTGGGNGACTTGGAAGAAAACGAGGAAACTCTATTGGTGGCCAAAGGAGGATCAAGAGGATTGGGGAATGCCGTGTTTAGGTCGAGCACGAACCGAACTCCAAGGAAGACAATTGCTGGAGGAGAGGGCGAGTCGAGACAGTTNAGACTTCAGTTGAAANTNCTGGCTGACGTNGGCTTGCTAGGTTTNCCTAATGCGGGNAAATCCACNTTGATCAGTCTGGTCTCTGCTGCNAANCCTAAAGTTGCAGATTATCCGTTCACCACGTTAATNCCCAGTTTGGGAGTCGTTCGNGTGGCTGANGAGGCGAGTTTTGTNGTTGCCGATATCCCAGGTTTGATTGANGGCGCGNCTAAAGGACAGGGTCTCGGAACTCAGTTTTTGAGGCATTTGAGTCGTACCCGAATCATTCTACACCTGGTAGAAGTTTTGCCTTTGGACGAAAGTTCGCCTTTGGACAGCATTGAATTGATTGAAAATGAATTAGCGCAATACAGTCTAGCAATGTTGGAACGCGANGTTTGGATAGTATTAACGAAGATAGATGAACTAAGTCAAAGCGAGATCGACGAATTGATGAGTGCATTTCAGACTAGGTTCCACGGTAGGAAAGTGTTTGCAATATCCGCAATGGCAGATGTCGGTTTGAAGGAACTTAACCAAGAGGTCATGTCAGAGCTAGCCGCTATGGATGCTNAGATGAATGAAGATCCTGACTTCAAGGCGAAAATAAAAGATTTNGAGAATCGCATAAGTGCTGATGTTTTAGCNCGCTCACATAAGGAAAGAGAAGCGATTAACGAATTGAAGCAAAAGCATCGGGTNGAAGAAGACGAAGTAGATTCGTCCGTCGAGATTGTCTATGTCAAAGATTGATCAAAGAGAATCTTTTACCGCAAGTAAACGCATCGTGGTCAAGATTGGTTCTGCGTTGCTGGCACATTCCGAAGAAGGAATATTACGTGATCGGATAGCAACTTACTGCGCTCAAATATGTAACTTAGTAAATGATGGATACAAGGTTGTGGTGGTTACTTCCGGCGCTGTGGCTGCAGGAATGGGTAGACTTGGNTTGCAAAANCGGCCNTCAAAAATTAATGAGTTGCAAGCGATAGCGGCGGTTGGTCAGATGAATTTAATGCAAGCTTATGAAGAAGATATTGGAAGGCTTGGTCGAACTAGCGCTATGATTTTGCTGACTCATGAAGATTTCTCGAATCGGCAGCGATATTTGAANGCTCGGTCGACCCTNACTCGTTTGCTAGACCTTGGCGTTATTCCTCTGATCAATGAGAACGATACAGTGGCTACNGACGAAATCAGGTTTGGGGACAACGATACTCTATCAGCANTCGTAACGAATCTAATTGACGCTGATCTTCAAATTATTTTGACCGATGTAGAAGGNTTGATGGATAAAGATCCGAATATTCATGACAGNGCTGAAGTTATCCTCAAAGCGCCAGCCGATGACAAAAGTCTCGAAGGCCTATCGAGTGATCGTACNAGTGCGCTTGGTCGNGGAGGTATGCTCTCCAAGGTTAGGGCTGCGAGGTTGGCTAGTCGGTCGGGTGCAGATACTGTTATTGCGTCNGGAAAGNTNCCCGGNATATTGGCNAGAATAGTTTCTGGGGAAGAAATAGGAACACATCTATTCGTCCATAAAAAATCTCTAANATCTCGAAAACGTTGGATNGCAGATCAGTTAAAGCCNGCAGGATATGTAATCATCGACTCNGGAGCATCTGAAGCACTTTCAAAGGGAGGAGCTAGCCTATTAGCTGTGGGAGTTCTAGNTGTNTACGGANATTTTGAGCGAGGGGATTTAATAGAGTGCCGGACTGAGGATGCCACGGTTGTCGCTCAGGGNTTGGTTAATTATTCCTCTGGAGATATTTCNAATCTAAAAGGGCTCAACTCNGAAAAGTACTCAGACAAGATCGAACACGTATACGAAAACGAGTTGGTACATTGTGATAACCTCGTGCTCGTTTGAGGGAAGGTTAAATAATTAACCGATTAGGAGACCAGCGCTTTGATCTTTTTGTTTAACCGCGATTTATATCTAGCAGCTTGATTTTTGTGAAGTATTCCCTTTGTAATCATTTTGTCGATGACTGGCACAGCTTTCAAAAAAGCCTCGGAAGCTTCTTCAACGTTATTCGATTCTATCGCCGCATTCACACGCTTGATGTATGTCCTNGCCATAGATCTCTGGCTGGCATTACGAATTCTGCGCCTTTCCCCTTGTCGCGCTCTTTTTCTAGCCTGTGCACTGTTGGCCAAATTCTGCTCCTTGCGAGAGGTATTAACTTGAGGCCGGCAAATATGCCGGCGTAGCTGTTAGATGTCAACCAAGAATAGAGAAAAACTAGCAGGGCTAGGAGAGGAAGGCTCTAGTCAAAAGGTGGCGCGCCAGGGCTTTATCGTGTCCTTTATGACGTTTTTTTCAAGAGTTTCCGGTTTAATCCGAGACATAGCTTTGTCATACGTTTTCGGCGCTTCTGCGATGGCAGATATTTTCTTTGTGGCGTTTAGGATACCTAATTTTTTTAGGAGGCTATTTGCGGAAGGCGCCTTTAATCAAGCGTTTATTCCGGTCATGGTTGAGTTCAAGGCTAAAGGACGAGAGGAGCTGAAGATATTTTTGTCATCAGTTTCTGGATTGTTTGGCGCTTTACTCATTATTTTCGTTTTTCTTGGGCTTATTGGATCTGACCTCCTGGTAAAGCTATTTGCGCCGGGATTTATGTCAGACCCCGACAAGCTCTCTCAAACAAGCGACTTGGTTCGTATTATGTTCCCCTACATCGGGTTCATTTCTCTAACAGCATACGCAGGCGGTGTCTTGAATGCACATGATCGCTTTGCTGTGCCCGCTATTACGCCTGTTTTGCTCAATTTGTGTTTGATCATTGCATCGCTACTCTGGATTTGGGAGGTTTTTGATGGTCTAGCAGTGGTGGTATTGGCTTGGGCCGTCTTGCTTGCCGGGCTCGCTCAACTGGCTTTTCAGATTCCATCACTCGTTTCCTTGGGCCTTCTTGTTAAACCAAACCTAAATTACAGGCACTCGGGTGTCAAAGAAATGGGTGTTTTAATTTTGCCTGCTATATTTGCTTCTTCCGTGGGACAGATAAACGCATTAGTGAATACAGTTATAGCGTCTAACCTGGTGGAGGGCAGCATATCATGGTTGTACTATGCCGATCGTTTGCTTGAGCTGCCCGTTGGAATGGTAGCTATCGCATTAAGTACCGTTATGTTGCCCCATCTATCTCGACTATCCGCCGGTGGTTCAGAAGACGGTTTCAGTAGTTTAATGAATTGGGGTGTTTTGATGGGTTTGGGGTTGGGATTGCCTGCCGGGATAGGGCTTTATATTCTATCTGTTCCCTTGTTGTCTGTGCTCTTTATGAGTTTCGAGGGAGGGGCCATGACAGGCTATGACGTCAGAATGGCTGGCCTCGCGCTCGAGATGTTTGCAATTGCGCTACCTGGTTTTGTATTAGTAAGGGTATTGTCCAGCGGTTTTTTTGCAAAGAAAAATACTAAACAACCTTTTCGTTATGCCTCAGCGGCGGTAGCAGTTAACCTGTTCGTTAGTTTGGCTACTTTTAAAGCTTTGGGGCACGTAGGTTTGGCGTTGGCGACTGCTTTATCTGCATGGACAAATGTCTTTTTGTTATATTTTGGTTTGATAAAGCATAAAATCGCAGTTATAAAAGTTGTGACACCTCAACTGGTGAAGGTGTATCTGTTATGCCTGTTAATGGCGCTAGGATTGGGCATTTGGAGCCCGGAAGATTTGATATGGCTTTCTCAAGATCCTCTCTATCGATTGGCTAAATTGTTGATTGCCATATTGGTTGTATTGGGCTTGTATCTCGTTGCTTTGTTTGGTCTAGGTTTTAGAGGTCGAGATTTAAGGCCTGGTGTCTAATGGGTTTGGAGTATTGTTAACCTCTAACGCTCGATAATCTTGAGTTATGTGATAAGAAACATGGAAATAGTCCGAGGATTTCATAATTTAAAAACTAACGCTAAAGGTTGTGTGGCAACGATCGGGAACTTCGACGGAGTCCATCTCGGTCATAAAATGCTACTTGATCGCCTCTTTTTAAAATCTAGCGAATTTAACGCGCCGTCTGTCCTCGTGACGTTTGAGCCTCAACCGAGAGAGTTTTTTGCAGGTGAGAAAGTCCCAGCGCGTCTTAGCCGCTTCAGAGAAAAGGTGACAATTCTGTCAAAAACAGAGCTTGACCGCCTGATATGCCTACCGTTCAACGAGAAAACCCAGAGTGTCCCTGCTAATTGGTTCACGGAGGACTTTCTCTCTGGAGCTTTAAATACGAAATATCTGTTGGTTGGTGATGATTTTAGATTTGGTAGAGGTCGCGAGGGCGATTTCGAGTTGTTAGAAAAGGCTGGGTCAGAGAAAGGGTTTGAAGTAGAGCGTGCTCAAACCTTGGAGTTTGAGGGAGAACGTATTAGCAGTAGTAGGGTCAGGGAATCTCTTGCGAACGGCGATTTTGAATTAGCTAAAGCTCTGATGGGCAGGCCCTATTCCATCATGGGGAGAGTGGTTTATGGGCGTCAGTTAGGAAGACAGCTCGGCGTTCCGACCGCAAATGTCCGTTTGCAAAGATATCGATCAGCTTTAGAGGGTGTTTATAGTGTTTCTGTTGATGGGCTAGACGTTGGCCGCAAGAATGGTATTGCCAATATAGGTATACGGCCTACAGTCGGGGGTAAAGAGCCTCTGTTAGAGGTTCACCTATTTGATTTCTCCGGAGATATATATGGCCATCTTATATCTGTAACCTTTCATCAAAAGATACGAGATGAACAACAGTTCGCCTCAATTGAACTGCTGAAAGCTCAGATTGAAAAGGACATTGTCCAAAGCCAAGATTGGTTCGTGTCAAATGCTTAAGTGGTTTTCCATTTCATTTTTAGTCGTTTTCTTAGACCAATGGACTAAAAACATTGTGGTAGATGCCATGTCGCTAGGTGATCGAATCTCAGTGTTTAACTATTTTTCTTGGGTGAGGTGGCACAATGAGGGAGCAGCTTTTTCTTTTCTCGCGGATGCTGGTGGCTGGCAGCGATGGTTTTTTATAGCGTTGGCGTTCTTTTTTGTGGCTTTCTTGGCAAACGAGTTAAGAAATTTGAAGGAGAGAGTCTCAATTCTGCACCTTGTTTACACTTTGATCATTGGCGGTGCATTAGGTAACACGATTGACCGTTTGGTAAATGGATATGTGGTGGATTTTATCTTGGTCCACTACGACCAATATTACTTCCCAGCCTTTAATTTGGCCGATTCAGCTTTGACTCTGGGAGCCGTGATGTGGGCTATAATTCTAATTAGAGAGGTGATTCAGGAGAAACGAGTCGATTCACAAGGAAACGAATAATGACACTGATTGCTAGTTCTGATGAAGCCGTAATACGTGAAGGTTCTAAAGTGAAACTCCACTTTTCCTTGATAATTGAAAGTGGTGAAGAAATTGATTCGACAAGGAGCGGTAAGCCAGCGTCTCTAACCATCGGAGACGGGAATTTACTACCGGGTTTCGAAGAGGTGTTGATAGGTCTTAAAAAAGGGGATGCTGACCAGGTTTTAATTCCTGCAGCTGATGCATTTGGTGAGAGAAA
>PBUF01000079.1 GCA_002727775.1 Gammaproteobacteria bacterium | reverse complement strand
CTCTGACGATCAATCACTCGATGAAGTTTTTTCGTGATCTAAAGATTATTGGTCCGCTCATAGTCGGACTGTTTGGGCCGCTAACCTACTTGGCCGGGCAAAGATTAGGCGCAGTTACCATAGAGAATTACTATTTGTTGCTTTTAATCGTTCCGTGCTGGATTGGTCTGTTTCAGTTATTAAAAATGCAGTCAAGCTGGCTGGATAAGACAGACTTAGTTCACACAGCCAAAAACATTCGGCCCAAACAAGACGCGAACCCAAGTGATTGAACAGTTGGTCAGCGCAATTAGCGAGAGCGCGCTTCGTGAAGCTGCACTGTGGGCCCTATTTAACATTCCTGGATTACCNCCAATTCTCCAATCNTTACATATCATCAGTATTGCTCTTCTCTTTGCCTCCATCGGAATGACAAANCTAAGATTTCTNAAATTANCACTNCCTAGTCACTCACCCTCCGAGATGATNATCCGATTAGCNCCCTNGANGTGGGCAAGCCTGACTGCCCTCTTTGCAACCGGATCGATATTTGTAATTGCGCGGCCTGCCCGNTANTTCTACAACCCAGTTGCTGGCGTTAAGNTATTNACCCTGACTCTTGCTTCAATCTTGACAGTTNTTCTTNTTAAGTACGCAAAAAAACAAACCGATTACTGGGAAAGTTCTGANCTCCGCGTACGAACAGCCCAGTTTATATCGCTTCTTGCGATCGCTTTGTGGGTCATCACCATTCTCGCNGGGCGATGGATCGCCTATTTGGACTACTTGATTTGAGCAAACTATCTCTCACTTCATTTTGGGACTGGATTCAGGATTCGGAATTGTCCTTCCAAATTGGAGCAACCTGGATATTCCCTCTTCTGGAGTCAATTCACGTTCTTTCAGTCGTCGTATTTTTCGCGTCGATCTTAACGATCCATCTCAAGCTACTGGGCATNACGCCAAAACGATACTCGCTTGAATCCTTATACAAAGAATTACTTCCCTGGGCGTGGTTAACCTTTCTTGTGGCCTGTCTAACCGGTTTGGGGTTGTTCATCTCAAGGCCAGGCGCCTACGCCGAGAATCCTGCTTTCTTAACCAAGATGNGTTTATTGCTCGCTGCNGGAATCAACCTTTNNATCTTTCATAGCAAATCAAAAATCCCAACGGCCTCTATGCCCACAGAATTCACAAGNAGGTTAACCATAGCTAACTTCCAAGCTTGTCTTTCCATAGTGATTTGGGTGANCGTGATCTTTGCCGGTCGATGGGTTGGGCACATTAACTAACAACCCACTCTATATGTGAGCAGCCTGACCTCCATCCACCTCGATCGATGTCGCATTAATATAAGAAGACGCGTTGGAACACAAAAAAACGATTAAAGCGGCGACCTCTTCCGAAGTCCCATATCGTCCCACAGGAACATTTTTTCCATTATTTTCAAGTACCGCTTCCATGGTACCCCCAGTCGCATCAGCAATTTCCGTGGCCGCTCGCTCCCACATCGCCGTATGAATCAATCCGGGCATCACAGAGTTAATAAGCACACCATCTGCCCCATATTTGCGTCCCAAGGACTTACTCATTGAAATCATCGCTGCCTTAGTTGCGCCATAGTCAATCAAAGCAGCGCCAGGATACTTGGCCGCCGCACTGGCGACCATTACCACGCGACCCCACTTTTTCTTTCTCATCCCTGGAAGCAGTTTTCGTGTACATCGCACGGCCGAAAGAAGATTCAGCTCAAAAAGCTGCTGCCAGTCCTCATCCTCCATGTATAAAAAGTTTCTGGATGGAGAGGCACCCACGTTATTAACCAATATGTCGTAATCTCCTAATGCCTCAGCAGCAACCAAAAATTCATCAGTTGATTCGGCATTCCCCATATCTGCGACTAGCCCAGTAACAGAGCCTCCCTTAGACGAATACGACGCCAAGTCTTCCACGGCTTCTCTGTTACGAGCACAAAACACTACGTCTGCGCCATGATCCGCTAACAGTTTCACCGATGCAGCACCGATGCCTAGACTCGCTCCTGTTACAACCGCTCTTTTACCTTTCAAATCCAAATCAATCATTATTGTTTCCTAAAACGACAGTCACTAATTTAATGTTCTAGCCTATGTTTTCGATATCCCTGAGTAAGTCTCCAGGCGTGTCTTCCGGCAGAGCGACGATATCGGCAACTCCGCCAAATCGCTGTTCAATTTGCGCCGCTATTTCTTCATGACGGCCAACAGCCGCGAATAGCCTGACGACATCATCTGATACAGCAGCTGTCATCTCTTCCCATTTTCCTTCTTTAGAAAGCGAATTCAGCTTAAGGCCTAGATCTTCTAAACCATGCGTCTCGAAGACCGGCCAGTACGATGGGGTTGAACCATAGAAACCCACGCGCATCCGTATCCACTCAAACATCTTACTCACACTCTCATTATCCTTGCCGGTCGCTACAAAACCTCCGCCCGACACCTCGAATTCCGTCCAGTCCTTTCCTGCTTTATCTACTCCTTTTCTTAGCCTCGGAACGACCACCTCATCTAAGTACTTCCGAGTACAAAAGGCATGAAGCATAACTCCATCGCATTCTTCAGCAGCCACGTTCATCATCGCTGGACCGACGGCGGCTATCTGCACCTTGGGAAGGTCACAATTCAATCTTTCGGGCGTAAAATTGGGAGTCATCAGTGAAAATTGGTAATGATCCCCTTGGTAAGACAATTGAGAGCCGTTTTGCCAACAATCCCAGATTGCACGAAGCGCTTGAACGTANTCTCTCATNCGNGGNGCAGGAGGACTCCAACCTACGCTAAAGCGCCTTATGTTGTGACCCTTAACTTGACTCCCTATACCGAGAGTGAAGCGGCCATTAGAAGCGGCTTGTAAATCCCAGGCTAAATTCGCCGTAGCCATGGGGCTTCTCGCAAACGCAATAGCCACGCTGGTTCGTAATTCAAGATTAGAGGTTTGCGTCGCCGCAATTGCGAGAGGCAAAAACGGATTGTGTCTGTTTTCTTGTGTCGACACCCCATGAAACCCATTGGCTTCGACCATCTTTGCAACGTCACCGACCGCGGTTAAATCGTGCGAAGGTATGCCAGTATTTGCCCTCATATCCCTAACCCCCCATGCGGCTAAACTAGACTATCAGCTGTTTCTCCTGAGCCCTCTGAAAAGCGGGGCGTTCCTGAAGCGCCTCCAAATAACGCTTACAGTTTGGCTTATACCGTTCGTCTAAACCAAGGGAGACTCCAAGAAAAAGCGCATAGTGAATGGCTATATCCGCAATCGTAAATTGATCTCCCAGTAGATAATCACGGCCATCTTCCAATGTAGACTCCACCGACCTGAGTCGGGACAGATACCATATAGAATAATCCTCGACTACCTGGGGTATTCGTCTTTCTTCNGGTTCCAGACGGGTGTACCTAAGAACAAGCGTCTGTGGAAAGGTCAGAGTGGCATCGCTACGGTATAACCAGTTCACATATTCACCGTATTTTGGATGATCTGGNTTCAGNGCTATGTCGAAGGGCCCGTACTTCTCCGCCAGGTAATGGCAGATTCCGGAGGACTCCGTCATCGTAATTTCCCCGTCAATNAAAGTTGGAACCGTGCCTAGAATATTCAAATCCAAATACCCNGGATAAGTTGCCCTNGGAGGAAATTCCATATTGATCAGCTCATACTCGAGCCCCATTTCTTCTAAGCACCATAGCGGCCTCAACGANCGAGCNTTATTACAGTGATACAGTTTCATAANACATCCTCCCAACTCTTCNAANCCNGNGGGCCNCGNATTAATTAATCAAATAGCGTTTTCGCCAGTANNTGNCGATGATATTTCTCATCACCAAATTGGTACTGACACCAAAGNGCGCGCCTNAGAAATAGCTGNGCATCGCATTCNTAGGTAAANCCAAACCCACCGTGAAATTGNACAGCTCTATCACCGGCAAAAGCAAAAGCCTCGCTGCCATGAGCNTTNGCCATCCTGATAGCGGACTCAAAATCNTCCATTTTTTCTTGAGCAAAAAGGGTACTGGCGTGATAAAGGTGAGATCTCGCNGCTTCCAGNGACATTAAAATATCAACNGTTGGGTGTTTNAGAGCCTGATAACTCCCTATCAGTCGNTCNAAGGCTTTACGCGTGTTGAGGTATTCCACGATTACCGGNAGCAAGCCCATCAAGCCTCCCGAAATTTCTGCNCACANCATTANCAGTGCCGCCGCTTCTANNGCTNTAAAGTCGGCCTTCGGCANCAAGTTTGCTTTTGANACAGAAACACCCTCTANATTCAACCGAAAACTGCGTCTGGTTTCGTCAATNACCACTTCTCGCTCATAATTAGATTCGGGGATGACGGACTTATCAAGNACCAGTANNCGCGNTTCTCCCTCGAGCANTGCTGANACAATCAANATANTTGCNGCATTTAANTCCTGAACAAAACACTTCACGCCGCNAAGTTCAATCNTGTCNTCTNTCANNGTNGCCGNNGNTTCAATNTCTTCNAGCTTCCAGCTCCCATCGACTTCAGTAAGTGCGATCGTCGCTACCTCTCCCTCAACGATTCTCGGGAGCCAAAAAGCTTTTTGACTCGCATCCGCGGACGAAACCAGCGCCTGCGTTGCCAAAACGTTCGAAGTATAGGGTGACCCCATTAAATTGCGGCCCATACTCTCTACAATAGGAACCACGTCCGATAGGCCTAATCCTAAACCGCCATACTCCTCGGGAACGATAATCCCCATCCATCCAAGATCAGCCATCTCCTTCCAGACTTCAGAATTCACACTTTGATCATCTTCGATACCAGCACGAACGAGTTCTATAGACGCGTGAGTTTTACAAAACTCGCCCGCTGTATCGAGAAGCATATTCTGTTCTTCAGAAAATTCTATTTGGGCCATAATTCTTGCTCCTAGCTCTTGGGCAATCCCAGGACACGCTCACCTATAATGTTGCCCTGTATCTGACTAGTGCCTCCCCCAATCGTGCCGGAAAAGGCATTCAAGTAAGAACGCTGCCACATACCCCCATCAATAGCGTCCGTACTGACAAACCGACCACCATTTGCGCCCTGCATCGCCAGAGCGAGCTTGCACATGCGG
>PBUF01000078.1 GCA_002727775.1 Gammaproteobacteria bacterium | reverse complement strand
AACGTCTTGATTGCGCCGATCATGAATCGCCCCGACAATCACTCCGAGAGCACCCATGCCTCCAGCGATTGCAATCGGGGTTTCAGCCGTGGTGAGGCGAGGTGAATTCGTTGACATTGCGAGGATGCCCACAAAGGCCAACATTAGCCATGCCCATCGGGTCCCAATTTCGGGAAAAGGTTGGGCTCTACTCATCCACAACAGCAAGGCTGCCGTTCCACCCAAGAACGCAATCCAGCCCCACATAANCCGAGCGCNNNGCTTTTGGTATTCAATTCATTCCAGNATCNCCGCTGGGNTCNCCATCGTCTCCGCGCCANCCAGGCTGCCAAAANTCTTCATTGTCCAACCAAGCCAACCAATCNTCTGCATTCGCTCTCAACAACCGATAAGCTCGCCTNTCCAATCCCTGCAANAGNTCGGCATCCAACTCATTTTCAGCNCGAGCATCTTTCCANTCAANTTGCATCTGTTTGATTCGCCTCTGACCTTCCGCGTGGTTGTCAAAGTGTTGTTCACAAATTTCTCTCAAATCGGTCAACCAAATTCGCGTACCTTTGATGTGAGGATCGTCATTGAACGTCTTTTTGCGACGCTTGAACGGCCACCATCCCATGTTCTCGCTGCACAGGTCGACCTCCATGAGTCTTCGCCCCAAGCCTGAAGGGGTTTGACTCTAAGCGATGTACATGGCCCGAATCGTTGTCCACACCCATGGCAAGGCCCGAGAGAAGGGCTATTCACATTTGATTCAGAAATACGCCGACAGACTAGAGAATCGAGGGGTCACACTTGTTCCACATTCCGATCGTTTGAGTCACGATGCTTACGCCAGTAAAATCGAGGAATCTGCTTCCAACGGTATTCTCATCCTACTCGATGAAAACGGGGAGTGTGGTTCCACAGAGTGGATGTTCGCCAATTGGCAAAAGTGGAAATTGTCGAGTAAATCTACTCATCTAGCAATCGGTCCGGTGGACGGATTTACAGAAGCATTCACTTCCAAACACTCGACAATTTCACTGGGCCCGTTAACGATGACCTATGAAATGGCCGCAGTTGTTCTGCTGGAACAATTGTATCGCGCTAGTGAGATTGAGCGCGGGTCTGCCTATCATCGAGATTGATTAGCATTCAACGTACTCAACAGCTTCCAAGGCCTGACCAATGTCGACCACTTCATTCCTAGCGTTGACATGCACAATTGTTGGTGAATAGGATTGAATCTCATCGGAAGGTATGCCTTCAAACGTAAGCAAGATGACCAAATCACCGGGATGAACCAAATGGGCCGCGGCTCCATTGATGCAAATTTTTCCTGAGCCCGCTGGCGCCTCAATCGCGTAGGTTTCCAAACGAGAACCATTGGTCACATCAAGGACATGGACCTTCTCCCATTCTTCGATTCCAGCCGCTTTCATCAGGTCTGAATCGATTGAAATTGAGCCGACATAGTCTACATCAGCATCCGTCACGGTGGCGCGATGGATTTTCGAACGCATGACGAAGCGCATGATACCCCTCAAACCGAGTGGACACGCATCCCCATATCAATCTCTCTAGTCGTCGACTTAGAGGCGTTGACGGGCTTGACGTTGTGCATCTAGAGCGCAGATGGCCGCCATGTGGACTACATCGCGAACCCCATCTTCTCTTTGGAGAACATGCACAGGTTTTGCCATGCCTTCCAAGATCGGCCCTGTCATCTCTGCATCGCCTAGCCTTTGCAGGAGTTTGTATGAGATATTGGCCGAAGCAAGATTTGGACAAATGAGAACGTTCGCAGGTCCACCCAAAGTCATGAATGGATATTGTTCTTGAATCGATGGAACCAAGGCAGTATCTGCCTGCATTGGTCCATCGATGATGAGTGTAGGATCCAACTCCTTTGCCATTTCAAGTGAATCTTCGATTCTTTCGCTACGATATTGGCTCGAGGAGCCAAAGTTCGAGAATGACAACAATGCAACACGAGGTTCGATGCCGAACCGTCGAGCAACTCGAGCGGTTTGGACTGCAATTTCAGCCAAAGTTCTTGCATCAGGATAGATGTTGATTGTGGCATCACTGATGAACATCAATTGCCCTTTGATGGTCATCATGTAAGTGCCCACGACACGATGTGCATCCTCAGACATGCCAATGGTGGCTAGACACGGTTTCAGGAATTCAGGATAATCTCTCGAAATCCCACCAATAATCCCATCGGCATCCCCCATTTCAACCATCATGGAGCCAAACCAAACTCTCGATTTCAACAGACGCCTCGCATCCGTGAGGGTAACTCCCTTCCGCCCGCGTTTCTTTTGCAATTCTTCCATGTAAACTCCACGTCTTCGGGGATCTTCTCGAGGATCGATTTCTTCACATTCAAAGTCGAGACCAAGCGCTTCCTTCGCAGCTGCAATCTCATGTGATCTCCCGAGCAAAACAGGGAAGCAAATCCCTTCTTGAATACACTGCGCAGCAGCCTTGAGCATAGTCGGGTGATCACCTTCAGTGAAGACAATCCGTTGGCGTAATTTCCCTGCTTTCTCAATGACTCCTCGCATGATCGAACGAGTAAGGCCCAAGCGTCCTTCCAACTGATGGCGATAAGCTTCAACATCAAATGATTTTGCGATTTCAGGTGCAACCACCCCTTCCTCGACAGCGGCTTGAGCAACAGCACTCGCTTCCCAAATCAGAACCCGGGCATCGAAGGGTTTTGGGATCAAGTAATCGGGGCCAAACTGAATTTGTGCGCCACCATAAGCTGCAGCAACATCATCGGGAACCGGCATCTTCGCCAATTCAGCAAGCGCCATTGTCGCGGCCATTTTCATGCCCTCAGTAATCTTGTCCGCTTGGACGTCCAATGCACCCCGGAAAATGTAAGGGAATCCTAAGACGTTGTTGATTTGATTCGGATAGTCAGATCGACCCGTTGCCATGATGGCATCATCTCGAACTGCTGCAACCTCTTCGGGCATGATTTCCGGAGTCGGATTTGCCAAGGCAAAAATCAGTGGTCTAGCCGCCATCTTTGCAACCATTTTTCCAGAGACAATACCAGCCTTGGACAAGCCGAGGAACACATCTGCTCCGACCANAGCATCACCCAAACTNCCNTCCGGNATATCNCGNGCNAANTTGGCCTTGTATTTGTTCAACTCACCNGCATCTTTACGCTTCTTGGTCATGATGCCGCCTGAATCACAAACCAACATGTTCTCCTTTCGTACACCGAGTCGAACGTAATGTTCTGCACAAGACAATGCGGAAGCCCCAGCTCCCGAAATGACGACCTTAATTTGCTCGATTTTTTTGTTTGAAACCTCTAAACCATTCAGTAATGCTGCCCCGGAAATAATGGCGGTCCCATGCTGGTCATCATGCATGACAGGAATATCAAGTTCCTTGACCAAACGCTTCTCAATTTCAAAGCATTCAGGGGCTTTGATATCCTCCAAATTAATACCTCCAAAGGTGGGCGCGATTCGCTTCACAGTATCCACAAATTCATCAATATCTTCAGTATCGACTTCAATGTCGAAAACATCGATATCTGCGAAGGCTTTGAACAACAAGCCTTTCCCTTCCATGACGGGTTTACCAGCCAAGGCTCCGATGTTTCCGAGGCCCAATACTGCGGTCCCATTTGAGATTACAGCCACTAAATTTCCGCGCGACGTATAGTCCATCGCTTTCTTTGGGTCCTTCTCAATTTCAAGGCACGGATAAGCAACTCCGGGAGAGTAAGCAAGAGACAGTTCACGTTGTGTTGCATGGGGCTTTGTTGGAAGGACGGTGATCTTCCCTGGAGGGTTTGCAGCGTGGTATTCCAATGCATCTTTTCGGAACTGTTCCTCAGACATACGCACCTCTCCAATTTCTCCGGCTTACGGTCTATTCTATTCCCTTTCCCCTCGTTTTGTTTGTCATCGACCGGTTCTTCGACATTTTCAGCAGACTCCGTGTTCGTATGACTGCGAACATCATTCAACGAGCAACAATGGTATTTTTGTGGTAAAACAGCCCTTTACAAGTCAACTGGTATACTTGTATACCATGCGGCTCAACCAGCCACACAGTTCAAATGGCTCGCGAAAGCCAGCCCACGCCATGAGTACCCATGCCAATCGCCGAGCCCTGACATTGGTTTGCTTGATGATTCTCGCATCTTGGACACCTTTAGCATCCCTGCCAACCGCTAGTGCCCACGGCGGAATTATGGCAGAATGGGGTAGTGAAGGTAGCAATGATACCGGTTGGATGCGGATGGATGCAACTGGTGCGAACCCATCCACTGCTCAGATGGCCATGAGCAACTTGATGATTGATTTCGCACCCGGTGCAGAGCTTTCAAATCTCACGTTCGAGGTCCGCGTCAACGGTTCGAACGGCACATGGATCCAAGAACCACAATTGCTCTTGCCCGATGCACCGGCCAGTATTCTAGACTGGCGTGGCCTTGGTAGTTTTGGGCAACAAAACGATTTCATCAATGGTGATCCTCACACTGGGCGCCTCTCACCCAACAGCGATTCCAATGCGGGTTGGGTGTTACCGGGTGGTTCGACGGTAACCGATGTGGTGATTGAGGCCCTTCGGCCTGCTGACACCTATGTCTCTACTTTCAGATACGAATTGGCCGTGCAAGATACTGCAGTTCACCCAACAGATGGTCGACTTTACGTCGCACTGGAGAATGCCGTTTTGCAGGTCGATGCAAACAACAATCCGCAAATGATTCACTGGTTCGACGAAGAAATGGAACCATTGGATATGACGATCGACCCCTCAGAGGGCATGCTCCACGTCACTTGCAATGATGGCCTAATCCGAGTGTTCTCGCTTGCAGATAGTTCATTGGTTGGAAACTACACAAGCCCTAGTGGTGCAGTCATTGATCGTATGGAAAACGTTGGTCCTGGTTACTTCCTCGCAGCCAATGACGCATCTCTATGGCAGGTCACCGTAGGGCCCAACTTGGCAACGACATGGGTCAACGCAGCGACACTTTACCAAGGACAGATGGAGATCTCAGTCACCGACATGCTTGTCGTTAGCACAGATGTGTGGATTGCTACCGATGGTGCAGGCCTGTTCCATTACAGTGGCGGTTCAGTCCAGCAATACAGTAGCCAAAATACCCTGCCTAGCGACAGTGTTGTTGATCTGGAAATCGCAGGAACTTACTTGTTGATTGGCCTTGAAGATGCAGGCGTAGCTCGAAGAGATTTATCCACTGGCAATTGGTTGGCCACTTGGAATACAGGAAACTGGCTTTTCAGCGACGAAATTGCATCCATTTCATCGATATCTGGTTGGATTCACATCTTAGCAGATGACCAAGTTTACTCATACAATACCAGCAGCCTCTCCTTTTCTTCATCATGGTCTCTCACCGATTTAGACTTGGCACGCTCACCAGGAAAGAATCTGATTCCATGGCCCAGTGGAGGTGCGCGTGCTCCAGCAGCGGATCAGGTCCTAGTCGACGATGGTTCTGGCATGTTCACAATTCTTCATCCACAAGTACAGAATCATGGAGCACCTAGTGCAGGATCTCAACAGTCTTGGCCACAGCTTGTGTTGGCTTCAGGACCATCCTTTTCAGAAATGTCAGATGCAATCGAACTGAATGGAATTTTGTATATTCTCAGTGAAGAGAATCATATCGAGCGATACAACATCACACAACACCGCTGGCATACTCCTTTGGAATTACAAGTCAATTCAGGCGCAACTTGTATTGCAACCGATGGCATAGATCTCTTCATTGGAACCGATTCTGATGGGATTGTACATATCTCGACAGATGGTTCGGCGATTGGAGCATGGGACGCTTCCGATGGCCTCTCAGCAGATGAAGTCACGGACATGGCTTATGATTTCAATTCGGGTCGAATGGTTGCAATTCATCCCTTCTCCGGGATGTCACTGATCGATTCCAATTCCACTACCGTAAACGAAACTTGGACAACCAACCAAGGTGGCCTTCAATCGAACCAAATGAATGCTCTTGCAGTTCGCGGTGGCATTGCATACCTTGGTACAAACAATCGAGGAATCGAACGGATTGACCTTGTCAATTCCACACGACTTTCCCCATGGACGTCCACCGGCCTTGACGACTTGGAATCAATGCCAATTGCCATTGATGGTGATACACTTTACCTTGGGGTATACGACTACGGCGTAATCGTCTACAATGCTACAACGGGTGAGCAAACCGANTTGTGGCAACGTACGGGTGGAAATCGNCCNGGAAGCAATCAAATNCCATCNAACGAAGTTCTTTCTCTTGCTGTAATCAGTCCAGGTACGATTCTCGTCGGAACTGCTGACGGTGGCGCTCAACGCACGTCTAATGGGTGGACTGAGATGGGTAGCACGGGCAACGAATTTGCAGATGAATTCTATGATTGGGATTTCGACAACCAATACATCTACGCAGCCACCGAAACCGGTGTTTGCCAATGGTCGCGTTCTAACTTGGCATTCCAGAAGTGTTGGGACGACAATCCAGATGGCCTTCCTGCTCAGTTTGCATATTCGATTGAACTCATTGAACCCGGTCGAATTTGGGTCGGGCATTACGAGGGTGCAGGCGTCATTGACGTCACCAACGACACTGTGATCAAATCCTGGCGTGCAGGTATCGAAACCAACAATGCGAACACCATTGTCATCGGTGACGTTGCTTACATTGGTTACGATGGTGTTGGAATCTTGAGATATGATCTTACGACCGATGAATGGCTTTCTCCATGGGACGCTGTCAATACCAATCTCATCGAAAGTAANGGTGTAACGGCCATGGTGCGTGACGTGAACCCCAATCGAATTTGGGTTGGTGGAGACATGGGATTGAATCTCATTGATGTTGTCAATCAAACCTTGGATGAAGATTGGGACGCCGGTAGTAATCCAGGCGGAATCAGTTTGTCAAATCAAGAACCAGCCGAATTGGTCATTGTTGGCAGTACACTGTACTATCTTCAAGTGCGGTTTGGAAACAATGGATATTCATCCAACGATTTTGTGTACCGCTATGACATTGTCAACATGACTCAGCAGAGTACACTGGATGTTGGTGCAACGGAAGGATCCTCAGCCATTGTTCACGGTATGGGGGNAGTCGGGGACATCATTCACTTTGGAATGTCTGATACTCAAACATGGTGGGAGGGCGGATACATGGTCCGCTGGAACCACAGCAGTAGCAGCTGGTTGGATTCGATAGAAGCAAGTGGACAGGTTGAACGAGTCAATGCTCGATTCGCAGGTGATTGTGATCCTACGCCAACCAATTGCCACCTCTATGCCGCTTACGGCGACACTCCACTTCACCAAGTCGACATGAACGGTAACCTAGTTCGCTCATGGGACAATTCTCTCATTGAAGGCCCCATCCGTGGTATTGTTACTTGGGACGGTAACGTACTGTTTGGTACTGAAGATGGAGTGGCTCGCTACAACTATTCCAGCAATACTTGGCTGTCTGAATGGACTGAAAATAGCGGACTCCCCAACAATGTCGAAGACGCAGTATACTCAATGGAAGTCATTGGGGACGATCTTTGGGTTTCAACCATGTCAACCAGTGGCTGGAATCGCAATTCGAAACTT
Organism: Gammaproteobacteria bacterium; assembly: GCA_002727775.1. Taxonomy (GTDB): domain Bacteria; phylum Pseudomonadota; class Gammaproteobacteria; order Pseudomonadales; family Azotimanducaceae; genus UBA4421. The sequence goes on along the minus strand of PBUF01000078.1, from coordinate 30,918 downwards.
TTGCAGTTGAACGGGACTTCAGGCCAGTGGACCGTTCACGATGTTGGTAGTGGACAGATTCCAGAAGGGTATGGAGCAGATTTCGGCATTTGTGATGACATTGTCCACGTCGCATTGAACCGATGGGCCCAGTGGGGCTCTCAAGGCGGCGTTGCACGCTACGATCTCAATTCTGGGAACTGGTTATCCGATTGGAACCAAGGACAAAATGGGCTACCACACGATAATCCGGTAGCCATCACTTGTGACGAAGCTTACGACATTGTTTACATCGGATTCGAAGAAGACGATGGCTCAATCGCTCGCTATGATTACGTCAACCTCCGCTTCTTGGCTGAATTGGATGAAGACGATAACACGGTGAGTGAACCAGTCTTCCCGGGCGCCATGTATCACTATGGGGCAGGATTGTTGGTTGGTCATTATGACGGAGGAGGCATTACTCAAATTGCGACAACGGGTCCCGCTGTAACTCGGATTATTCCCTTCTCACAAGGNGACGAAGCGACCAGTATTGTCCCTGTTCCAGGCGGCCAAGCCTACGAGTTTGCTATTGGTCGTGCAGGTGGATCCAGTGGATACAACCGCGTGGACAACCTTGATTCAAACGGAATTTTCCCGGGCGCTTGGGACAATCTCGCCATCATGTCAACAGGCAGGATTGCGGAGTTCACAGGCAATTCAACTCACATTTGGGCGGCTCCGATTGACGATTACTTCTCCACATACGGTTCTGCAATTCTTGAAGGAGAGTACCAAGCCAATGGTAGCATTGAATGGAGCCGAGCATGGAATCTCAATGCTGAATTGGTTAATGAAATGACGTTAGATGGCGATNTTTTGTGGGTCTCTACAGCCGGATTGGGGTTGTGGGAAATCAATCTGACAACAGGTGCATTCACACCCACAGGCTTCCCACTGCATGGTCAAATGGACGGTTTGGCTTGGTATGGTAACGACTTGGTCGTTGGCCTCATGGGGACGCCTGGTACAGCGGCTGGTGTCCAAAGATACGACACTGCTACAGGTCAGTGGGGCGCAGGAAAGATTGCAGCAGGACTGCCTAGCAACTTTGTTCGAGACTTCGAAAAAATTGGCGATTTGGTATACATTGGTACGCTTGCTGGAATTGGAATTTGGAACCTTACTGCAGATGATTGGGAAGATCCTATGACAACAGCAGATGGCCTACCTACTCCTTTCATTGAGGAACTCGATTCTGAAAATGGGATACTCATTATCGGTACACCTTCGGGACTAATGTCGTACGAACCCGGAGTTGGACTCGGACAAATGTATGGTAGAAGTCAAGGTCTGGTCGGCGATTCAGTCGATGGTATTGCCAAGATCACAGATTCATCTACGGGACAAGTAACAATGTTTGTCAGCCACAATGGAGAAGGCCCAACAAGACCCGGATTTAGTGAAGTCAATCCACAGACTCAATCCACCCAACCAGGTCTTGGTTATTCGATTCAGGATACAACTCTCATCGACGTGTTGCCGAGCAATACCGTAACTGCACTGACTAGCGATTGGTGGGGCGTTCACATCGCGACAGACGAAGGCCCCATGATGCACTGGAATGGAAGCAATAGCGAAATGGAACAAGGTGCACCCAGCTCAGCCTTTGCTGATTGGCCGGTTCGACAAATGTCGAGTGACGGACAAACCTTGCTTGCACTTTCCAACTTCGGCGTTGACAGAATCGACCCCTCCAGTTCCCTACATCCCTCAATCCGATTGGTAACTTATGCCAATTTGGAGAGCACAGTCATCACACAAAGTGGTGCATACGTTGTTGGTAGCGACGGTCTACATATTTGGGGTCCAGCGCCGGCATTCGTGCAAAAGGACCGAGATAGCATTCTCCGTGCTGAACCATTGATGGTCAACTTTGGCGGCGACAGCTTTGACGTCACGAACCAAGCTCGGCCTGGAAACTCCATCGTTTTGGTGAATGCTACCAATCCTGTCGTGCTACCGATGTTTGGGACCTCTGGGCCCGGAAATATTCCGATGACTCAAGATATGCTCACGCTCTCTAGTCCCGTTGCCGGGGCTGCGACTTGGGTCTCCAGTACACGTCTGAATTACACCGGGACTTGGGACCTCGCTGCATTGGATTCCAATCTCGAAAGTATCGTTCAGAATGCCATCCTGAACAGTGTTCTCACAACCGCGGGCCGCAGTTTGCACTTGCAATTGCAAAGTCCAAGCAACGGTTCAATCGAAGTACGCTTAACCTATGATTGGGTTCGCAGCGAATCGCCTTCAGAGATGGTCGATTTGTTCGATCGGCCAGATGACGGTGGAGGGATTTTGACAGCTCAATGGACGGTCACACAGGATCATTCATTCTCGGCCTACCGAATCTATCTGCGTGCTGATAGCAATTGGACAACGCCTCCAACCGCTGCCGAACTCCAGACTCAAACATGGGATGCAAGGTTGCCAGATTGGCAACGTGTTACTGCTGAACTCAATTCATACAATGGGCAACCATTGGTCGATGGTACACCTTACTGGGCCGTGATTGTCATTGAATATCCCGACGGTAGCATTGGTGAACCAAGCCAACCGATCGGTCCCGCAACGCCCACGAATGAAGTTCCAGCCCCACCAGTTTGGGCTTCCGGCGGACCTGTCCCCTACGATGAGGGCGGGCAAGATGGTGATCTGTTCATTGAATGGGCACCTTGCACCGAACTCGATGCTAGCGTCACCCGATTCTGGCCTTCACACCAGCCCATCAATGGCAATCCAATGGGCCTTCCACGAAGCTTTGAGTTGGCCCATGACGCCGGAAACAATACGACTATCAGTCCACCTAACGGTGCCGGCCATCCATTCTGGGTTGCCTTCACGTGTGTCGATGAGAGTGGTCAGCATGACCCCGAAAATGCGACCATCATTGGACCAATCGTGCCAACAGGCGGTATCGATGATGGCACTGCCCCATTGCCAATCGAGGATATCGACGCATGGGATACACCCGACGATGAAGGTGGACGCATCAATGTCAGTTGGACTGCCAATTTAGAGGAAGATTGTTCTTGGTACACCATCTATGCGACACCAGTTGTCTCCGATACACCACCTGCTTGGGCAGATGATGCTGGGATTGCGCGAGTTGTTGTCCCTTGTCAAAACCGAAATTCTGAACTGTTCACCATTGAGGTGATTATGGACGAAATTGCAGGCGAACCGTTGACCGATTTGGTACCTTACTGGATTACTGTTGTTGCTTCTGATAATTGGGGCAATGCTGATCATTGGAATGTCACATGGGTCGAGGCTTTCAGTGTCCAGAATACAATTGGTGTTGACCCGCCCGCACGCGTAGAGGATTTGCAGGCTTGGGATCATTCAGGTGATGATGGAACGGCCGTCGACGTTCAATGGGCACCAAGTACCGTCAACGATTTCGATTTCTATGTGGTGTGGGCCAGCGAACACCCACTCGACAATGTCGCATTCAAGTGGATGGAGTGTGAAGAAAACCCAGCCTCATGTGGGTTGTTGGTCATTAATCAACAGCGCCAGTCTTGGAATGGTCCGATGAATATCGTACTCGAATCTGCCCTTTACGGTGGCAATTCATTGGAGGAATCTACTGCATCTGATATCATCCCCAACCAACCAATTTGGGTCACAGTCACGATCCACGACGTGAAGGGCAATGCATTCCTGACCAATCTAAACAATCACATGGTTCTCGTGACACCCATTGACAATTCAGGAGATGTCATCGCGCCAGATCGATTGGCAGCACCTCTAGTAGTGGACCGACCAAACGATTCNGGAGATGCGNTGTTGGTCTCGTTTGACGAAAGTGATGCCAGTGACTTGGATCAATACGAAATCTATGCGGATACGATTCCATTCACTGATGTNGGTTCGCGAACCNCGGCCATGATTGTAGAGCGAGANGGCTCCACTCCATTCCAGCCTGGTGGACCAAATTCTGATGGTCGGCCAGGTGGTGGGCGCCAAGCAGATGTCTCTGAAGGTTCAATCCAAGACATTGTATTGACCCGTTTATCCAACGGTCAGAACATCCAGCCAGGAACCATGATTTGGGTTGCAGTCGTTCCGATAGACAGTTCAGGGAACGCATGGACTTCTGAACTCAATGTCGCAACAGCTACTCCAATTGATGACAGTCAAACAGATCCGGGATTGCACCTTCCTGAAATATCAGGGATCAGCGCAAGTTGGAATGAAGACCGCGATGAAATCACAGTAGAATGGACCCAATCAAATGATCCAAAAGTGGTTGGTTACATCGTCCACTTGAACCCCGAATTCTACGAAGATGTACGTCAGGCATTCTATGAATTTGATATGGTTCAGGGAACACGTTCAACGGTCTCTCCAATGCCCTTGCCCGCCGAAGATAGAAACAATCCCGCTGCATTTGATCTCAACGGTACATGGTATGTGTCAGTGGTCGCCTATGACGGTGAGGTTACCCGATTCGGAGTGGTTCCGGTTGTGGTTGAAGATTGGACACCAGGCAATGACAATACCGAGGTCGAGATTGATGAGGAAGGCTCAGGCGAGTGGTGGGATAACCTCAGCGCTATGGAAGTGGCACTGATTGCACTCCTCACTGCAATGATTCTCTTGCTATCGATGGTAATCATCGGACGCATGCGTAAATCCAACTACAATCCACTTGATTATGCCACACCCAACTGGGAGTTGCAGAATGAGGATTGGAGTGACGATTCTTATGCTACACCGATGGCACCCGAGGTCGACTTTGGTGAGACACTGATGCCTGCAGCCGACTCAATTCGAAGTACGAGCATGCCTGCACCAGCTCCTCAAAACAACGTACCCATGGACGATTTGGAATCCTTAGCCGGAGACCTCCTCGATGCGCCAATGAACACGAAGTCGGATGATCCATTCAACCTCGACGACCTTCTGTGAGCGTTAGGCGTTGTTTGAAGCGCAATAGCCCATCCGGGGGTGAGGCACATGGGTGAAGGCTTGTCGGTATTCACGACATTGCGTTGGCAAGAAGGCCACGTCGCATGGTTGCCTGAACATCTCATTCGTCTACAGGATCATGCAGAACGATTAGGCATTGCATGGCCGGTAGATTTCATCCAACAGCTCCACGCCACTCCAATCCAAGGGGAAGGCAACCTTTGCAGAATTCAATTGGGACAGGATGGCGACATTTCGGTCACATTGCGCCACAGCCAGTACGGCCCATCGCCTCTGACTGCAGCATCCCAAGAAGCCCCACGTTTTCCAGAACAGATTCAAGGAACAAAACACGGAGAATGGGACGGCTATCACGACGCACGCAAGCAATCCATCGACAAGGGCGCAGACATTGGCCTATTGGTCCATGATGGGGTGGTGGTAGATGGTGATCGCTGCACACCTATCCTGCTTGATGTCGACGGTGTTGCATTGGCACCTGCTGCTGAGGGCGGCGGTGTCAAATCAGTCACAGTTGATGTATTGAAAGCAGCAATTGAGGAAGCTGGCATCCCGTTTCGAACCGCACGACTGACTGAAAATCTAATCGGAAGAGCGGCGGAAATCATCGTTGTTGGGACCGGGGTCGGTGTTGCTTGGTTAAGTGAGATTGACGGTCAAGCAGTGGGTACCGGTTCAGCCGGTCCTCTCTTCAACACGTGCAAGGCTGCATTCATTCAGGGGCTCGCAGAGGCTTGGACTCGGCTGGGGTGAAATCGATGAGAACAGACTTGGTCGTTCAGACGAGACCCGACTTCTCGCTTGATTTGTTGAGCCATCTCAGACACAGTGGCCTTTTTTCTTCCGATTACGGCGCCCCAGACGAACTGTTGCTTCATTCCGGTGGCCCAAACAGCGACCTCTCAAAGCGCAGCTTGATGATGGGTCCAGCGACCATGCGATTCATAGTCAGGCAAACCCACGACTCAACACCGCTGCGGTCAAGTTCTCCACTCACTGGGGATATAGCCCTGCAAGCAAAAGCGTCTCCAATGTCAATTGAAATTGAGACCTGGGAAAATGAGTGGGTGCCTCAGAATCGTGTACTAGGAGCTGACCTTGCAAGTGCACTGCGTGGCTTAACAGCCTATCTTCCTGAGGCCACAGGTCATTCATTTCAGCCCGGTGGTTTGGCAGGCCTTCTCACCTATGACTTGGTCCAACATACCGAGCCCCTGCGATTGCAACATACATCTGAACCCGATACTGTGCTGATGATTTTGTATCGCGCCGATCGATGGGTAGTCCACAACCGTGAAGACTCAACAATCGAAATCCTATCTTCGATCGAAGATGACCCATGGACGCTTGAGGTCTGTCAGCAAATAGAGAATGGGATTCCTTCTCGAAATCTACCACCCAGTCCGACCCCCCGAATACCTCAAACAGAGAGTGATGTAGAGCACGCTGAGAAAGTCCGCAAGACACAATCAGCTATTCGAGATGGGGTATTGTATCAACTGAATTATGGACGCATATGGTCGGAGGAAATCGACAACCCATGGGATGTGTTTCAACGACTTAACCGAGACAATCCAGCCCCCTTGTCTGCTTGGCTTCATGCCCCCGATTTACAGGTCGCCATTGCCAGTAGTAGTCCTGAGTTGTTGTTGAAACAAGAGGGCAAAACCGTATCCACCCGTCCGATCAAAGGCACTCGCCCTCGTGGTGATGACGCCGAACATGATGCCAATCTTCGAGGAGAATTGGTCGGCAGTCGGAAAGAAATTTCCGAGCATCTCATGCTGGTCGATTTGGAGCGTAACGACCTCGGGCGTATCTGTAAATCCGGGAGCATTCAGTGGAAGCGATGGCGAATTGAATCCTATCCAAATGTTCAACACATGGTCAGTGAAATCTCTGGTGAACTATGCGATGAAATGGATGGGTTTGATGCTTTACAGTCGATCTTTCCCGGTGGTAGTATCACCGGTTGTCCAAAAACCGCAACCATCGCCGCCATCGACGAACTTGAGCAGAAACCAAGACGTGCATGGACGGGTTCAATCGGTCACATTGACCCTAGAACCCATCAATCACAGTGGAATATTCTCATTCGAACATTGGAAGCCCACCAACGGGGTGATTCCTGGCATGCGACAGTTCAAGCTGGTGGAGGACTTGTCATCGGTTCAGATCCATTCAATGAGGTTGAGGAAGCCAAATGGAAAGCACAAGCGATATGCAAGGCTGCATGGGGCTATTGTCCCGCATCGCTAACCACCCACTCTCCACGGGGTTCAAACTCAGTTAGCATTCATCCGATTCCACCCGTGACCCATTCAATTCAGCGATTGATTGAGAGCCAGTGTACAGATTTGGTTCCACCAACCAAGCCGTTTGTGGCCGACCCTGTTCGCTGGCAACCGGGCCTTTGTTTACCCCAGCCAACCACTTCTCGCGTATTGTTTGTCGACAATCTCGATTCATTTTCTTGGAATATCATCCATGCATTTTCCACCCTTGGAGCCGAAGTCATCATCGTACCGGGCCGGTTAAATTCAACCAAATCCGAACAACTCGTTGCCGACTTGAAACCGACCCACATTGTTCTGGGTCCAGGACCAGGTCGACCGGAACAGTCTCCGATTACAATGCAATTCGCACAATCAGCATTACGAGAGGAAACAATTCCTCTGTTGGGCATTTGCCTTGGCCACCAAGCATTGGGATTAGCTGCCGGATGGACACTTTCTCCCTCTGAGTATGGTGCAGTTCATGGGGTCCCAGATGGTATTCAGAGTGGAGATACATTGCAAATCATGACGCGATATCACAGCTTGGCATTGACAGCGACCAACGACATTCTCACGATTACAGCCACAGATTCCGCCACAAACAGATTGGTCATGGCGATCCAACATCCGGAATGGCCCGTATGGGGTGTACAGTACCACCCTGAATCAGCCGGTTCGGTTGGCGGTGTTTCGATATTGGCCGACTTCCTTTCTCAGTAGAACTGCGAAGCGTTCAAGATATGTCCCCGGCTCGAGAAGGATATGGCCACTTGTCGATTGTGCAAAGGTCAGTATCCTGATGACCAGTTCATCGATGGAAACGGTCCACGATATTTGGTCTGTGTTCGTTGCGCAGTGGATGAGGGATACCTTCCTGCTGAGGAAGTTCCGGGTTACTATGACGACCGAACCGCGAAGGCACGAATGTCCCTTTTCGCTCGTCGATACGGTCCGATTTTTTGGGTAATTGCGGGATGGATTATTTGGGGCATGTTCTTCCAAGGGCTTGAACTCTGGAGCAATTTGATCTTGGTTGCACTATTGCTATCCACCTTGGTCGTACCACTACTCTTTTTCTTGAGGACTGCAAAATTCAAGGCTCAATTGAGACAACTCACGCCTTAGACATCCTTGGGTTGTTTGAGGCACTCTGTCATATCCTTGATATAGGGCCAATTCAAGCGGTGTGTTAGAGGGAACACCGGGTTCCCTATGAATGAACCGTGACAGAATTGGCTGCAATTGGAGGCAAAAACAAGCAACTGAAAGGAAATATGGGGGGCGAAAAAAGCCCATTTTTGCGTCGAAACGCACCGTATTTCCAGTTGTCTAAACGCGATAGCCCCAGCGATAGCCACGTCCAAGGTAAAATCTCCCAGAGAACAGGTCACATGTTGCCCATTCCTGGAAAGAGAGAACGGTGGGTTCTCTGAAATGGTTTACAAAACAAAAGGAAGTGAAAAGAAAATGAACAACCGAAAGAACCTGAGCATGCTAGTGGCATTGTTCCTCGTTATGATGACGGCATCGTCCGTTGTCAGTGGGGACGGTACTGACCCTCTCGACCCGTCTGACGGCGGCGCCGATTGGGACGGTGACGGTCTCACCAACGCAGAGGAGCAATCCGCAGGAACGGATATGACCAAGGCAGACAGCGATGGCGATGGCCTACCCGATGGATGGGAAGTTCGTAATGGACTCAACCCAAACAACGGTGGCGACGCCAACAGCGATGCCGACAATGACGGTCTGAGCGCAGCCCAAGAATACGCGCAGGGTACCAACCCTAACAGCGCGGATACTGACGGCGACGGTCGGCCTGATGGCAGTGACCCATTCCCGAACGACCCCAATGACGGCGAGTACTCTGACTCTGACGGCGACGGAATCCCCGATGCCTACGATCCAGACTACCAAGACGCCGAAACTGGCACAGGAAACGGCGGCACCCAAGGTGGCGGCGAATCCGAGGACCAAGGTCAAGGTGAAGGCCAAGGCCAGGGTCAAGGACAAGGTCAAGGTCAAGGTCAAGGCCAAGGTCAGGGCCAAGGTCAAGGCCAAGGTCAAGGCCAAGGTCAAGGCCAAGGTCAGGGCCAAGGTCAGGGCCAAGGTCAGGGCCAAGGTCAAGGACAAGGTCAGGGCCAAGGTCAAGGCCAAGGTCAAGGCCAAGGTCAGGGCCAAGGTCAGGGCCAGCAAGGTCAGCAAGGTCAGCAAGGTCAGCAAGGCCAGCAAGGCCAGCAGGGCCAGCAAGGACAGCAAGGTCAGCAGGGACAAGGTTCCCAGCAAGGTCAGCAGTCCGGCCAGCAAGGCCAGCAAGGTCAGCAAGGCCAGCAAGGCCAGCAAGGCCAGCAAGGTCAGCAAGGCCAGCAGCAAGACAACGGTCAAGGTCAGCAGCAGCAAGGTGGTGAGCAAGGTGGCCAGCAAGATAGCGGTCAGCAGCAAGATCAGAACGGTGAAAACCAGAACGGTCAGAACCAGCAGCAGCAAGGCCAGACCCAAAACGGTCAGCAAGGTCAGCAAGGTCAACAATCCGACCAGCAACAGGGACAACAACTTGACAACCAGGAACAGAATGGTGACAACGACAACGATGGCGACGGCATCCCCGATGACGTCGACACCGACGACGACAACGACGGCATCCCCGATGACGTCGACAGCTCACCAGAAGACCATGACAACGATGGTATCGATGATGCGGAAGACAATGATGATGATGGCGACGGCATAGACGACCGAGAGGAAGTCAATGATGGCGACCCAAACACCAACATTTACGACCACGACAACGATGGACTCGCTGACAACATGGACCTGGACATCGACAACGATGGCATTGACAACGACGACGATCTCTACGAGAACGGTTCGTCTGCAGCTCGTGACCACGACAACGATGGACTCGATGACGGCGTCGACACCGACGATGACAACGACAACATCCTAGACGTAGATGAGCTCGATGGTGCCAACGGTGATTGGCGATACGACCACGACAATGACGGCATCACTGACGTCATCGATACCGATGACGACAACGATGGCCTCACCGACTGGTTCGAGTCCAACGATGGAAACGATGACACTGGTCAATTCGATCACGATAACGACGGAATTGAGGACTACACCGACGACGATGACGACGGTGATGGTATCCTCGACGAACTCGAGCAGTAATCGGATTAGTGGATTCTGTCAAGCAGGACCCACAGTCGGATTGACTCGTGGTGACAGGCACCCCCGCGTCCGTTGGGCGCGGGGGGCCGCCAACTTCCTTTTTCTTCAATTTCTTGGAATTGATACCCATAGGGTATCGTGATACGCAAATGCACGTTTTCGCCGAGTCGTTGATATATTCGGCGTGAGTGCCAAGGTGCTTCACTTGGGTGATAACATGACAGAACTCGATACATATCTCGGGAAAATTGGCGCGTGGAAGAAGACATCTTGGTCACTGATGATGGTGGCTTTGATGATTCTATCAACCACACTCGCCGCATTGCAAATTGATGCTGACGAAGAAGTTCAGGAAATCTGGGGCGACTCCGTTCAACGCACAGCGGTACAAACCGCAGATCAAGACGACCAGCCGTTCAGAGACAGAGAGGTATACCACACTCAACCAACATCGTGGAANCACCCNGCTCTGTATGATGTNCAGTACAACGACCTCGGCGTCATGTACGGNAAAGTGCACGACCTNTCNTTACTGGATTTGCGTGCTTCCGGTTGGACACTGCATCTCGAAGAGCGAATCGGTGACGACCACGACAACGATGGTATCGACGATCTAAACGATCTTGATGATGACAACGACGGTATATACGATTTGATTGAGAGATTCGACGGTTGCTATGGAACAGGCCCTCTTGACCACGACAACGACGGTATCACCGATGAATTGGATTGGGACGACGACAACGACGGTATCCTCGAAGGACCCCTCGATATGTCTCAGGGCGCCGACCCACTCAATGTGTCCACAGACCGCTACGTTCTGCCTGGGACAATTCACCCATGGACCGGCGCAGTCATTCCCATTGGATACTTNGTCGACCAAAATCCCTGGGATCACGACAATGATGGTGTTCCTGACGAAGACTTCGATGGATCTGGTCCTGGCTCATACGACGAAGACGATGACAACGATGGCCGAATTGATCAATTCACTTGGCCCTGCGATTTCGATGGTGATGGCATGCAGGATTACATGGATTCCGATGATGACAACGATGGCGTCGTCGACCGACTTGATGCCCATCCNTACGATGCCAGCAACAACACNCAAACTGCGTACACCTACTCTACTTGGGAATACAANGACTACGCATCCTACAGTGGACAGGTGAACTTTGTAGAGATGGAATCGTTGTACCACCCTGGCAATGAAACATTCACGACGATTGTTGACGGCGACCTTGATGGTGATGGAATCCCCAATTTCCTAGACCCTGACAATGACAACGACGGTACGCCAGACAGTGCCGACACGGACGATGACAACGATGGCCTGCTTGACATGTCGGACCCCGATGACGACAATGACGGTATCTTGGACACATGCACAAACCTCGACTACAACAACGACGGGCTCAACGATTTCACGGGCACCAACACGGCTCCTTACGAAGTCCCCGGTGCCGATGGTGACTCGGATGGTGTCATCGATTGTGAGATTGATTACGACCGTGATCTAGATGATGATCGCTGGAGAGCAATTGATCAGAACTACAACGGCAAGTGGGATTGGTTCGACCCAGACATGGGCGGCACCTCAAACCCAGACAACCCGTTGGGGCAGCCGAGCTGGAACGTATCTGACCTTGCTTGGGATATCGACAACGACGGTGAGGAAAACGAAGTCGATCGATACCCCACAACCCCAACTTCGGTTGTCAACACTTGGAACTGTCTGACCGTAAATCCAGACCCTCGTTGTGACACACAGCGCGCCTCATACGCCGGATTCAACGATTGGGACGGCGACGGTGTGAACAACTGGGATGATATTGACGACGACAACGACGGCATCGTCGACTGGTTGGATATTGACCCTGATTGTGACTTTGATAATGATGATGACATTCACCAAATCAACGGTAGCAAGTACCGTGACGATGGGCCTAACGACGTCGACTCAGACGTTGACGGTGACGGTTTGGAAAACAATGTTGACTGGGATGATGACAACGACGGAATCAACGATTTGTATGATCCTGACGACGGCAACTGTGGTGTTGTAGACACCGACATCAATGACCAATTCTATCAGACCTATTACCCGCTTGGGGACGGCGATGCCATCGATGGAAGCAATGATGCTCAGGAGTATACTGATGGGCTCAGTGAGCACTGGAACATGTCCTTCCTGATGAATCCGTTCACGGTTGAACAGGGCTTCGTCCTCGACTACAACGGCTTTGATGGCACTACAAACCCCCCTACCAGCGGCAACGTCCCTGAATTCTACTGGTTCCTATTGGCTCGATGGTCTCCTTGGAACGGTGGTAACGATGTGGATATCGATGCAGACGGTGACAGTTTGCAAAACGGCTTGGACACCGATCAAGACGGCGATGGAATGCCGGATTGGTGGGATCAGGACGAAGGAAATGATGGCCAATTGGACATCAACGACTTCAAGATGGGCGGTACTTTCACCAACAGTAACGAGTGCGGTTGGACACGCCAAAGTGGATACACTTGTGGATACGAGTATGCGGCACTTTACCGCCTCCCACTGGAATCTGGATTCAACAACGGGCAACTCAGTGTACCGTTCTCCATCCGACCGGACCCGAACTTTACCCAGGGTACATTCACACCGCCTTCCTCATCGACATCGAATTTCGGTTGCACCTCAACATCGTGTTACCACATTCCATTCAACGGTGCACCTGTGTCGGCATTCAACTACTCCGAAGTGGCCCACAACCGTGACCTATTCCTAACCTGGATTGGCCTCACCTTGGGCCTATGGAATTGGAATGCAGACATCAACGGCAACGACTTCCCCGATGAGAACCTAGCAGATTTGTATCCTGATGATACAGACCCCGACGATGATTGTGGAAACGTGGTTGTCGTTGATGGTCAAGGAAACAAGTATGCCCCAACTTGCCAATTCAACGATACTGCCGATTTAGACGATGATTTGGATGGCTTGTTCGATTTGTACGACGTTGACGATGATAACGACGGTATCTGGGATTATCTCGAAGTTGATTCTGATAGCGATTGGGATGATGATGCCAATACATTGCCCCCGGGCAACTTCTTCACAGGATTCAATTGTCAGGACAATGACGATGACGGTACAGATTCTGATCCAGATGGAGATGGGTTCTTCCAATCCGTTTGGGATCAAGGAGTTCAGGGCCAAGGGCTTCTGTTCCCAGAGTTCTATGATGTCGACAATGACAATGACGGTGTTCCCGACGGTGAAGACTGGGACGACGACAACGATGGTACATCTGACGTCGACCAAGAGCTCCAGTGTTTCTGGGGTGAAGAACAATCCACTTGGGATCATGACAACGACGGTATTCTCAACTGGGCAGACAATGATTGGGACGGCGATGGCCGGACCAACCAGGCTGAGAACACAGGTGTCAACGCCCTCATTGCTCCATGGGACCACGACAACGACGGTCTCCGTGACGACATCGACGAAGACGATGACGCAGATGGTATGCACGATGAGGATGAAATCATGCTCTGGCCATCTCGCTTCGGAAGCAATTCGACCAACCCATGGGATCACGACGACTTTGGAAACGGCGAAGGAATCGCTCATCCAAACAATCCCTACACCGGTCCAGACGCTGTCGATCTAGACGATGACAACGATTCACGTGAAGATGCAAACTTCGACATCCTCGAAGAAGGCTACAACGCAGATCCTTGCTACAATGGCAACCTGTCAAGCGATTGGGATCATGACAACGATTGCATCCCTGACGAGGATGACAAGCTCCCAACGAAGGTTGAGCTTGGTGTCTACGACGGTCAGAATTACTCCGTTCCCGATACATTGTATTTGGACGCTCAATTCCCGGCTATTTTCTCCGGAACCGTGTTCGTACTGAACCTCTCAACTGGCACATGGGATCCAGCTGGAAGCCTGCCTGTGCAAGTTCACGTCGCCTGGGTCCAAAACGGAACCTCGGCTATTGAGACGATCGACGTATTGTCGAATGAGTATGGTTCGTTCAGTGTGGGACAGTTCTTGTTCCCCGAGAATATCCATGTTGGTGACAATACCACCTACGAAATGTGGGCAGAAGTCACTGAGATGTTCATCCACGATGGCTCAGAATCAAATCGGTACCCCATTGCTGTCCATGCGAACCTGTCACTTGACTACGTGTCATGGACATACTTCCGCAGCGATGAACAACCGCTTTGGCTTGACTTCAAGACTCACTACACTGCAGACTGGGAGCGCGGGATCTTCGACCAGCGATTGGTCCATGCACCGGTGACATTCTCAGTCAGTGGTGGCCCATTCGGCAATCGGACGACCCCGACCAACTACACTGGATTCGGCCAAGGTTACCGCGCTGACGAAGGAGGTTGGGCGAGCCTGACCTACGTCCAGCAATCCGGCGCTGTAGGCAACTGGAAGCAGGTGCGCTGGAATTCAACCTACGACAATGGACCAGGTATGCTACCCGGCGGTTACGAAGAGATTGTGTGGAACAACTTCACACTCTCTCACGATGTTGTGGGCAGCTATGATTACGCCAACACCAGTTTACCAGTGGGCGACTATGAGTTTACAGGCAGGGTGGACCCAAGCCTTGCCTCCGAGTGGCCCTGGCCACACGTGACTGGTGCAGAAACAGATCCATTCATGATTCGAAGCATGCATCGCATGTATGTTGAAGCCGAATTGATTGTCGCAGGTCATAACCCAATTTACTACTACGACGCGACCCAGTTCACAGGCAGTAGTTACGGTGCCTGGAGGGCCCTATTCAGCGCTCAAGGATTGAGTTCCGCAGGCATCACGTATGAGGAAGCCAAACTGGGCAAACCATACGCGGAGTTGTGGGATGGCAGCGCAGCCTCACTTCAAGGTGAGTCAGCCAAGCTGCGCCCCTTCCTCCGAGTCAACTCGACGCACTGGTTCATCACCATGCAAAACGGCGGTGATTTCGATGCACCACCTTGTGGACAAATCGACCCCAGTGATCCAAGCAGCGAATTACGCTGTGAGATTGTACCTGAGATGAATACGGGTGAGACATTCCGAGTGATTGGAAATGTCACCAACCGCACAGGTACTCCATGGATTCAGGACCCAATGGCTCTCCAAGTTGACTTGGATAGCAACGGAGTTTTCCAAGGCAGTCAGGAAACTGGATTCGCCCGTGTTCCCACCATGTATGGTGGCGAGGCTCGCTTTGATTACAACTGGACATGGTACAGTCAGTACCAAGCCTCGACCTACGGTGTTCGTGTAGATTTCACCAACTCTGAATTCTACTTTACCGGAAACCAGACGAATGTGTTGGCTGAAACCGGTGCGTACAACAACGTCTCTGTGATTGGGACCACCGACTTCCAACTGAACACATTGCCACGGTTGTATCGAAACCAGAACACCACTGTGGAAGCACGCTTGGTCGATAATGCGCTGCAACCGGTCAAGAACGCACCCGTCAATTGGACTTGGTCCGCTACAGGCGAGAGCAACTTCTCTGAAACCGATTCCAATGGAATTTTCAAGATTGATTTGAACATCACATCGACGGACGAATTGGGCAATTTCAGTTTGCAGTTCTCATTCCCTGGAAACCCACTTCTGCAAGGTTCACTGGTCAATCAACCCATGTGGGTCGTTAGTCGGACCTATGTCGATTTGATCTCGACCACACCCAACCTACGGAGCAGTGGCGAGGTTTGGCAATTCTCTGCCAAGGTAACCGATGACAACAGCACACCGGCTCTACGAGACCCCGGTGCAGCATTGGATGGCGGTGGCGCCGAAGGCGGTATCGTTCAGGTGATTTTCGAAGGCACCGACTTTGACAATGTCCAACATCGTCAGGTGATGTTTGAACTGGAACCCAATGCAGGTGACATCTACGAACAGTTGCTATTGGATGCGCAGATTCTACGCGAGGACCCCTCATCGTACCTACCTGATGGGTTTGGTCCGGTGAATGTCATCTTGAGATTCCAAGAGAATTTACCGCATGAAGGCTGTGAGATGTTGCAAGAATACCAGCTCTCACTACAGGGCGCTTGGGATCCTTGTGTCACCATCCAAGGCAGTGATCACTACCGCCGTGTGATGCAATACAACGTCGATGGGTTCTCACTCATCGGTCGAACCACCTTGGATGTAGATGACCAGATTGTCTACACTAGCGAAATCGATCCAGTCACTGGACAGAGTATCGAGAAGCCGATGGTTGTCACCGGTCAGCTTGTGGATGAGTTGGGCAGCAACCTGACCAATCGTAACATCCGTGTCTCATACGAGATGCAGGGTGGTACTCAGGGTGTCATTTCCTGTCAACCGGCGACCACCGACATGGATGGTATGTTCGAAGTCACCTGTCCACTTGAGGACGTCATGGCTGGCCAGGCAAGAGTCACTGTTGAGTACAATGCGTACGACAACAATGACCGATACCGCTACAAGAATTCCAGCGTGACCCGCTTGTTCCCAGTGTTCAGCAACTCAACATTGTTGATTACACAAGTCGGACCNCTCAAGCAGGACGTTGACCGCTATGAAACGCAAAANGGCGATTCCTACCCGGTCTTGTACCTCAAGGAACACTACCANGTCCACGCCATGCTCGAACAGAGCAACGGCAACCCATTGGGTGGCAAGTGTCTGAACATCTACATCGATCCAGACCAGAACACTCGGCCGGTTGCTACGGCGATGACNGGCGATGAATTTGGAACCGTNGAATGGTACAGTGGTGACAAGGATCAGAACCCCAGCCGTAAGAGCATCGAACCCAGTGGTAACAACCTCGAAGGATTCCGAACACTCCGTGTTGCTTACGAACCCGATTTGGAAGTACCCGGCGGCTGTCGCAGTGAGACCAACGCTGTAGTCAACGGATCCTACATGGATGTCGAAGTCTTGGTCCGAAGCCGTGTTGATATGGTCATCAAGACCCAATGGCACAATGCAGATGGATACCTGCCCGGAGATGAAATCGAAGGTGCAGTGGCCATCCTGCGTGACCGACTTGACTTGGCCGTTGAAAACGAAGTCGTGACTTTTGTCTTTGACTACCAGAACAGTACTGGAGACTGGGTCAACTACGAGATTCGATATGTCTTCACGGACGAACAAGGTGTGGCGAATTTCACTTGGACGTATCTTGGAACCGATGTTCCAGGCGCTGATGAGGGAGAATCCGCATTCGAAGGTCGATGGCGAATTACCGCCATGTTTGAAGGCAGTCTCTTGTTCAAGGAATTCGGTGAAAACCGGAGTCGAACCGTGAACCTTGGAGACACACCCGAGGCACAAGCCAGTGCCTGGAACATGCAGGTCTTGTTGCCGATCATCATTGCTTTCTTGTTCGCCGCCATCATTGGTGCGGTCATGTACAAGCGATACAGTGAGCGCCGCCGTGTGGAAATCCTGCGAGGTATCCTCACCGACTCTCTGTTGGCACTGCAAGCGCGCAACGAGTACATCCAAGTGATTTTCAATTGCTACAAGGATCTCGTGCGCTTCTTCCGCCAGCATGGATTCATGAAGAAGGTCTACGAGACCACCCGTGAATTCGAGTGGGCNGTCAGAAGNGCGTTCTACATGGTTCCAGCAGAGCAATTGGACGACTTCTTGGCCATCTTCGAAGAAGCCCGATATTCNGATCACAACATCGGTATCGCACAGCGTGACCAAGCGATGAGCACGCTCAGTGCCATCACNCAGTCCATCTCTATGGCANTGGGTGATTCGATGATTGCCCGAACTGCTGAGCACGANGCGGCCCTGCATGGNAACTTGACCAAGGCGGGGGAATTCGTAGACTCTGAGGGCAATGTCCAGCAAGCAGGTCTAGAAGACGACCCCAACGCCAGCAACTTCAGCCTTTGAGCTGAATGACACAAAGGTGAGGCGGGTGCAAGGCACAGTCCTTGCACTCGCTCTCCGACCTGTGAAGAGCCAGGCAGTTATTGTCCGAGATACCTTGGAACTGTCTCCCAAAACGGGAGTGATTGGCGATCATGGTACAAGCCGCCGCAGGCAGGTATCCTTGCTTGATGAGGCCGCATGGAAGGCCGNTTGCATTGAAGTCGGTGAGGAATTGGATTGGACTACCCGACGCTCGAATGTCTTGGTATCCGGCTTGGATTTGCAGACGTTGGTTGGAAGTCAAATCCGNCTGGGGAGTACCTTAATCGAAGTCATGGGTGAAGTGGTTCCTTGTCACGTCATGGATGCCGCAAAAAAGGGATTGAAGCTCGCTCTTAAATCGGAATGGAGAGGTGGCGTTTACGGTCGTGTGATTGAATCTGGACAAGTCCATGTGGGTGACAAAATCACGATTCAATCTTCGCAATAATCGCCCTTGGCATCGAGCAGAATCATGGCGAGGTCCACCTGCTTACAGGTCTGAAGAATTTCTTCATGCATCTGGTCGCTGAATTCATCAAGGGCTGCCAACGAATCGGCATTGGGATCTCGCATTGAATCAAACAAGTGGTTGAGAACACAAGATACACCGTACGCTTGACCCGCTCGGAATGCATGGTCAACACCACCCGCACCCGGGTCCTCGGCACGCAACTCCATCATCACCTGCTGGGCGTATGCTGCAAGCGCACCATACACCGATTCCATCGCTACGCCAACCGCTGCATTGCTCTCAAGTGATGATTGGGTCGTCACCATGGCTGCATTAATGCATTCACGGAATTTCGCGAAGGCCTGAATGGTATCCTCGCCTTCCAGTTTCATCGCTTCATTCATCAATATCCGCCAGTCATCGGTCATCTCAATCGGTTCGACGGGAGTGCCGCCAGAACATAGCATTTGGCCGATTCACAGCCCCCATAGGGGGCTTGTGGGCACCCGTGGGGTTCATAACGGAACGGCTGGTCGCGCGGCTACCCACGTCGAGGGAGTCATATGGCAAGGAACAACAAGAAGACCAACCCAAGCCTTCTCACCTTAATCGGTGATTTGAAGGCACAAACACGGTCGAATGGTGCTCCGCTGTGGCGAGACGTTGCGCTACGACTTGAATCAAGTCGCAGCAATTGGGCTGAACCGAACCTAAGTCGCTTGAGTCGACATGCAGCAGACGAGGACCTGATCCTCGTGCCTGGCAAGTTGCTCGGAAGCGGCGAAGTCTCGGGTAAGCACACCGTCGCCGCCTACAGTGTGAGCTCTTCGGCTAAAGCGAAGATCGAGGCCGCTGGCGGCGAAGTCGTCACCATCCACGATTTGATGAAAGCGAATCCAACAGGCAAGGGGGTGTTCATCCTTGGCTGAAGCGACCACGTTCGTTTACAATGCAGAGGACAAGGTCCTCGGCCGATTGGCGAGTGTCGTCGCCAAGCAGTTGATTACGGCCAAGAAGGCCGGTGAAGACACCCGTGTCATCATCGTCAACGCTGAGAAGGCAATCGTGACTGGCAAGCGCTCAACCATCTTGTCAGACTACCGAGCAAAGTACGAGTTGAACCATCCTCGAAAGGGACCGTTCTTCCCTCGTATGCCCGATCAAATCCTCAAGCGCACCGTTCGCGGTATGCTTCCCTATCAGAAGAACAGCAGTGGCCGCAACGCTCTGCGCTCATTGCGAGTTGAAATCGGCACACCTTCAGATCTTTCTGGAGACCTGCCCGATGGCTGTGAATGGGGAGATTCAACAAAGATCGACCGTCCGCTACCTGAGCGATTTGTCCGATTGGGCGAAATCAGCAAGGAGCTCGGCGTCAAAGTACGATGGGAGGCTGAGTAAGTATGGCAAAGAAGAACCAGAACAAAGTGGTCAACACATCTGGTAAGCGTAAGACAGCAATTGCTCGTGCTACCGTCAAGGCTGGCAAGGGTCGCGTGCGCGTAAACTCAGAGCCAATTGAAATTCTACAACCTGAAATGGCACGGAACAAGGCCATGGAACCTCTGGTCATTGCTGAGGCAATGAACCGCCTTGAGCGCGTTGATATTAACGTCAACACGATTGGTGGGGGCCAGATGGGTCAGGTTGATGCCATCCGTACCGCAATTGCACGTGGCCTGGTCCACTACAATGACGGTGCAGAAGGGATTGACGAAGAACTTCGAGACGAGTTCCTTCGATTTGACCGAAGCCTGCTAGTGAACGATCCGCGCCGAAAGGAGCCCAAACATCAAATGGGTCGCGGTGCGCGTGCCAAGTGGCAGAAGTCTTACCGTTGAGGTGATTTGAATGATTATTCCAGTACGATGCTTTTCTTGTAACCACGTGATCGGACACCTATGGCAACGCTATGCGAATGGTGTTGCTGAAGGCCGAGATGCCGGAGAGATGCTAGATGAAGTCGGTCTAAACCGATACTGCTGTCGAAGAATGTTCGTCTCGCACGTCGAACTCATCGACTCTGTCGCGCCTTTCAGCGTGACACGAGCACAGGAGTGAACACCGTACATCTGTGAAAACAGATGTCCCGGGCCCGTAGGTTAGCTTGGCCTATACTTGACGGCTGGGGGCCGTCAGACTCCGGTTCAAATCCGGACGGGCCCACCTACGGTGGGCACTGACGGCGAACGGGAGGGTTCAAACCTCTTCCAGACCATCACGATTCCATGCGACAGCAGCGNTTCTGCTCCTTGGTCCTCGCGGCTCTCTTTCTGGCACCCCTTCTAATCGCAGCGCCNGAGGCGCTGCGGGCGCACACGCACGAGGGAGTGGTGTACACTTCAGACCAAACTTGGTCAGGAAACATGTCTCTGGACGAGGACGTGGTCATCGCTTCAGGAGCAACCCTCCTGATTGAATCAGGTACATACATCAATGTGACAGAAGACATCACGATTACCATTCAAGGCAATCTGCAAATTCAGGGAACAACCGAAGCTCCCGTTACTATCTGGGGCTCTTGGTTTGCAGAGAACTCTGTCCAAGCTCGCTGGCAAGGCTTCCTACTCGACTCTGGGTCTGTTACATCCGTTTTGCATGCGATGATTTCCGACTCCAGAGGTGGTTTTGATGCTGAATCAGGAGCGTCTTTGACCATTGAATCCACACACTTTACCGATTCAATGATTGGAGTATGGAACAAGGGCTCGATGACGGGAGCAGGATTTGAGTGCCAATCGGCTACCACAACCTGCCTCCGTGTTGACGGAACGGCCAACTTGGATACAGTCACCTCTTCGAACAGTGCCGGAGTCGTCCACATTGCCAATGGTGGCGATGCGACCATTGATTTGATCGAATCAGATCTAGACTCAGATGTTCTGGTATTGGATGGAGGCTCCACATATTCTGGAGAGATCCAGGCTGCAGGATTCACTCGAATGATTCGTGCAAGCGATTCGGTGACCGCAACGGTCACACCCATCGCGACCGGTTCGGGTGAAACATTGGTCGATGCAACGATGGTCGACGGTCTTGAACTGATCAATGGAAATTCCACAAACATCACCGTATCCAGGATTCTAATCGGCACCGTCCAAGACATCCGTTTGTCTTCGATTGAGTATCAATGCGATGGGACAGCGAATTGTATCGATGCCCAAATTCAAGGTGAATTGGCTGTAACTGATTCGTTGTTTGGTCAACAGGCCTCTGATTCCAGTGTCTTTACTCGACTCAGAGGTGACGGAATTGTCCAGATGGACAACATCACCTTGACCAGCAGTACGGTATTGTTCGACGTTGCGGGAAACGGTCAATTCAATATTAGTGACTCACAGCTTTCTGTTCATTCAGCAGGGACCATTTCAGGTTGGGGGCTGGACATCGTAAACTCCAGTATGTCCAGTGTGCAGGATGGGCTTACGCTGCTAGATGTTCAGTCAAGTATCTTTGATTCAGAATTCAGTCGCACATTCTCAATGTCAGATTCAACATCATTTGGCCTCCGTGCCGTCTGGTCTGATATTGCATTGGATGATGTCACCATGGCTGGTTGGAACGATGGTATTCGTTGCGAGTCAGCGTGTACAATCACTGGGACATCGGTCAATGCCGGTGATGGTGGCCGAAACAGTGGAAGCGCCTTGACCTGTGATGGTGGCTCAATCCAGCTTCAAAGCGTCCAAACCTCGGCTTCCGATATCGGCATCGATCTCATTGATGGTGAAGTTCACATTGAGGATTGGTCGGTAGACATGGCTCATCGAACCTATGGGCTTCAGTTGGCCAATGATGCTCATGCGACCATTCGAAATATGCCTTCATACACCTCTTCAGGGGTCCATGATGGATTTGGGGATGGGACGCTGTTGTGGGGCTCAACCGGGACTCCTGACCTCGCAGTCAGTATTGAACAATCATTTTCTGAATCAACCATCACAGTGACTGATTTGGTGGGCCAATCCATTGCCGGAGCCAGTGTAACCTCACACGGTTTCTTCGAGACGACAGATGGTTCGGGCCTCGCAACTCTGCCCTTGCTCTCATCGGGCTCTCTGGTTGCGGCTGAGGACTCCTCCAGCGGCATGGGCTCCAGTGCTACGATTGCACCACCCGGTGGTGATTTGCAAATTGCCGTGGTCCCAGGAAGCGGCGACTGGACCATCCCTGCAGGTGTCGATGCCCGTTTGACTACGGGGCAGTTCGTCTTGGATGGCAACCTCACCATTGAGAGCACTGCAACACTCACTCTGATTGATGCGTCACTCAGCATCCCCCTCGATGCCACCCTCAATATTCAATCAAACGGTTTGCTCAAAGGAGACAATGGTACCTTCAGCGGCGGGACCGCAACCCTGACGGCGGGAGTGCCGCTACAAGGCGTTGGAAAGGGCCTGACAGTCAATACCGATGTCACCTTCATTTGCTATGACCCTTGGACATGGGTGAACACATCTATCGCGGGTTCATTGCATCTAAATCAAGACTGCGAGTTGATTTTGGCAGGTGGACATGCATCGGGTTCTGTCACCGTCGAAGAAGATGCCTCATTGACCCAGAGAAGTTATCTTTCCGTGACCGTACTGGATGCTGGTGAACCTGCTGAGAACGCTGATGTTGCAGTAGACGGTTGGCTTCAGAGTACGGACTTGAACGGTAAAGCCGAAACTTGGTTCACATGGAAAACCGTCGATGAGAACGGTGCATCTGTGTCTGATTCNCAGCGGACCGTGATTATCCAATACGCTGAACTCAATCGCTACAAATCTTGGATTCCAACGAGTAATGTCGAAATGGAAGTGATGATTTCAACCATCAAGGATGAAACACTATCTCAATCGATGCGTTTGGAATCGGTGTTTTCTCCTTGGCATCTTGGACATGACTTGGTCGTGAGTCCAGGTACCACATTGGAGGTCATGGCAGACACTGAACTTTCTCTCGCCCCAGAAATCGGCATTGAGATTGAAGGCACCGTCCTTACGGGCGAAGCATGGATCGGAGGATACGGCTCGGCTGGAATCACAGTCGGTCCGAACGGGAACCTGCAAATGGCTACTACATTGTATTCTGGCGGCCCGATTACTGTTGGTCCTTCGGGGGCAGCCTCCTTAGCCTCAGTGACGGTTTCCGATGCTCCATTGACAGTATCTACAAACGGAATCTTGGAAATTATTGATGGAAGCATTTCACAGACGGACATCTGTATCAGAGCCACCGGCACTCTCAACATGGATGGAACCACAATTGGAGATTGCGACATGTATGCCCTGTGGGCCACAGACGCNTCTCTTTGGATCGAAGACATTGACCTNGTCTCGGGCAGTTCCAATGGTGCTTGGATTCAGCAAAGTGAAGGAATGCTGTCAGGCTGGCAGAGCTCTGGATTCGACGGCTCTGGAGCAGTCCTATTCCTGCAAATGGTCGATGGAGACCTTTCAGTGAGTGACATGAATCTTTCAACCGGAATCGGAGAAGCCGCATTGCGAATCGAAGGTGCNGACGAGTTCGAAATGTCTGATTCCACAATCAGTGGCGCACCGGGAGTGTACATTCAAGAAAGCGAATTGCGTTTGGTTCGAGTTGATTTGACCGGACAGGGTACAGGAGATGGTATCACGGTTCACGGTACACCTTCAGGTGGTACCACCATTGATGATTGTGACATTGACAATTATGCAACTGCGCTAAGGATGTCGGGTGACATTGACGAAGCGACTGGTACAGGCGTCCAGGTCTTGAATTCACATTTGCATGCCCCATATTCGATTGCTTCTGTAAATATTCCATTCAGTGTTGAAGGAGGCGAATTGGACGGAACCATCCACATGGATGGTTTGGACAAGCCATGGTCTGCAACCGTCGTGAATCATGATGATCTTGAGGTCGAAATTGTCGGTGGTGCAACTCTGTACATGGCCCATACATGGTCAGTCAATGCTCCGCAAGGGACGACAATTTCAATGACCATTCCAGAATTTGATTTCACGCTCGGTGAACAACAGTTCGAATGGCTTGATCCGGCACAACTCACCCTCATCCATGAGGCTCACACCGATTCAGGAATGACTGACGCTTGGACTGCCCAATGGTTGGCTAATTCAGACGGTTATCTACCGTTGACCGGACAGCTTCAACTCAACACCACCGGTCAACGACTTCTAAACATTGAATTGACCGTAAATTCTCCTCCAGTGGTGACCATTGAATATCCACAGCCCATGGAAATTAATGCCGGGCAGATGCTCAATTATTCCGCCACTGCAACCGATCCGAATGGGGATGAAATCATCGAGTGGATTTGGCTCTTTGAGAGCGGAGATTTCACTCAGCTAGTCGGCGACACTGCATCGGGCACCACGTCTGATACCGAGCAGGGCGAGTGGTATCTTCGTGCGACTGCCATTGATGTTCATGGCGCTGAAGGGACAGCCACTGTCGCCATCACAGTCAACGCTGCCGACGCAGATAACGACTACATCGACAGCTGCCCATCCACGGGCCCCAATGCTTGGTGGGACGCCCTGAACAATCGCTTCTGTGGCCCCGATGTGTTTGATGTAGATGATGACAATGACAACTTCCGTGATGAGGCTGATTTGTTCCCATTCGATCCTTGCGCTCATCACGACACCGATGACGATGGTTTGCCCAATTCCATCGCGAACAATTGCGAGACTGATCTTGTGGCCGATGAGGATGACGATGGGGACGGTGTCCCAGATTCCGAAGACCTTGACCCCTTGGACCCAGGTGTCGGCATCTTCACAGAGAGCGACGATCGTTCTCTGGTTGCAACGCTTTGCAGCCCCGCAGTCGTCCTCTCACTGGGTCTTCTGATTCTATTCTCCACCTTCGCATATTTGCGATACAATGTGGACATGCGTCGGGACGAGTAGGTGTTCAAATGCAATCCCAAATCGCAATGATTGTCATTGGTTTGACAGCCTGTATTGTGCTATTTGATGGATGGAAATTGAGACGCGCACATTTGGATATCCCCAACCTGGGTCAATTCCCAACAGGGGGCATGGCTTGGAAGAGTCAGGTGGGTCAAGAGTTGGTTCGAAACGTCACGATGTTGGGCGCAATTGTCGTGATGATTGCTGCCCCCTGGTTTCTCGCTGAACGAAGCGGAACATCTGTGCATTGGGTCATCATTTTCGATATTTTACTCGCGATTCATGGTTGTTGGTTGATCCTTCCAAAGCGCTATGCGATTACCAAAGATGCTCTTTGGGTGGATGGGTTTTCTGTCGATTGGAATCGTTTGTGGTGGAATGGATATGCCGGTGGCTCAAGCATTACGTTGCAACGCAAAGGATGGTGGCGTTTGGCCCCCTTGCCCCTTGGTGGGTCCGAAGAAGATCTCGCCGCCGCCGCCCTCAGAATCGATGCTATCCTGATTGGTGAATGGGATACGCTGAAACAATTGCTTGACCAAGAAGAGTAGGTTCAAGAACATCCACGTCCCCTATGGGGACGTGGGATGGATTGAATTTGGTCCTGATGACGCCACCACGGCGCGAATCGAGGCCTTAGCGGAGCAAATCGCTCATCATTCACATCTCTACTACAACGAGGCCTCATCGGAAATTAGTGATGCTGCATTCGATGCCCTGTGGGATGAACTCAAATCACTGGATCCAAATCATCCGCAACTCCGTCGAGTGGGGGCTCCGATTCCACCCGGCTCGGTCAAGGTGGAGCATCGATTCCCAATGCGCAGCTTGGACAAGGCGACCGAAGACGATGAAGTGGCCCACTTCGTTGCCGAAACCACAGCTCACGGCCGCCGCTTCATCGCTCAACCCAAACTGGATGGAAGTGCATTGAGCCTCGAGTATCGGCGGGGACGCTTGGTTCGGGCCGCCACCCGGGGGAGTGGTGAACGAGGTGAGGATGTAACATCGAACGCTTTGCGAATCCCAAACATCCCAGATCGCTTGCCTTGGGAGGGCGACTGTCACATTCGGGGCGAAGTGGTGATGCATCTCGATGTATTCCGAGGGAAATATGCAGATATCGCTCCAAATCCTCGCAATCTGGCCGCAGGTAGCCTGCGTCAGAAGAACATCGAAGCAGGCAAAGGCGACGCATCAGACTTGATGTTCTACGCCTACGATGTTCTGTTTGTACCCAATGCGGAGAAACATCCGGACAGTCCGAACGCTCTTGATTTTGAGAATGACAGTGATTCCATTGTGTGGTTGCGGTCCGTAGGCATTACTCCCGCAGAAGAAGTGGTTGTGACCGGTGAAGGTGACGAGGATACCACACAAGCACTTCTTGCAGAAACCGTGCGTTGGACTCAGAACCGTGCAAGTGCCAGTTGGGAAATTGATGGAGTCGTTTTCAAATTGGACAACCTAGCCAAGAGAGAACTTCTGGGACAAACCGCCCACCATCCTCGTTGGGCACTGGCTTGGAAATTCCCACCTGAAGAAGCGACTACCGTATTGCTTGACATCGATTGGCAAACAGGCCGTACTGGAGCGGTGACTCCGGTTGCTCGCGTGGCACCGGTGGTTGTGAGCGGTGTTACTGTGGAGAACACAACATTGCACAATGTCGGTGAAGTGGAACGTCTCGGTGTCTCAATCGGTGACAAGGTTCGCATCGTCCGTAGAGGCGATGTGATTCCGAAAATCATCGAATCATTGGGAGTGGCCGAGGCCCGTGACTTGGAAGGGCGATTCCATGCGGATGGTAGCGCCTTTTCCGGAGGATTGCCACCTCGCTCACCCCCCCAGATCCCTACCGAGTGTCCCGAGTGTGATACTCAATTGCAACTTGATGGGGCGTTCCTCCGTTGCACCAATCTGTCTTGCCCATCTCGCCTTTCTCGCGCCATTCTCTACTGGTGCCGTTCCCTTGAGATGGATGGTATCGGTGAGAAACTCGTCGAACAATTGTGTGATGCAGGCTTGATTGCAAACATCCCAGATCTCTATCGATTGCAGAAAGCGCAGCTGATTGAATTGGAGCGCATGGCTGAGAAGTCTGCTGCCAACGTCATCGGCCAACTGGATGCCACTCGAGAAATGCCTCTAGACGTATTTCTCTCGGCCCTGGGACTACCAGGAATCGGACCTGAATTGGCCGCTGCATTTGCTGGAGAAATTTGCACCATTGAGTCCCTATTGTCGTTGAGCGCATCGGATATTGAACGGCTAACTTCGATTGAAGGGGTCGGAAAAACCGTCGCCTTATCACTGATTTCAGGCATCCAAGAACGACTCGAAATGGTTGAAGATTTTAGTCAAATCCTGACGATTACTGAAGTGGCCAAAACAGAGGCGCCTAGCGGCCCTCTAATGGGATACACCTTCTGCATCACCGGTACTCTCAGCCGCCCTCGAAAGGAGATTGCATTGCAAACCAAGGCGGCTGGAGGCAAGGTTGTCTCTTCTGTTTCAGGGAAATTGGATTACCTGATTGCCGGCGAGAATGCAGGATCAAAGTTGGAGAAAGCAACCCGATTGGGTGTGAAAATACTCAATGAAGCGGCGTGGGAATCGATGCTTCAACCATAGAGCATCGCATTTGGGCCATCGTCTTCGTGTTCATCGCCTGCAGTTCCAAGTTGGTGTTCCATCATTGCCTTGATTTGGCTTTCAATTCGTTCCGCTTCTTCAAGAAGAGGCTCGGTGTCCAATTCCATGGCCGGCAAGAGTTTGTTCAACTTCTCAATGACGCGAGCCGCAGCACGTGCATCTGGAATGCCACCGGTGGCTTCAGCCATGATGCACATCATGTTCAGTTTACGTCGTCGTCCCTCACCGAGTAGAACCCCACTCATTCCGGCAATCATTCCCGCTTCAAGCAGTGCGATGTCCATTTCTTTGAGTTGCTCAATGGCCCAATCGGTTGCACCGATCCCGAGAAGAGTTTCGTTTGAGTCATCGGAATCCATGACCTCATGACCACTTTCTTGCTGATGGCTGTAGGAATCGACCAAGACTCCAGCGTTGAATCCTTTCTGATGACTGTATTCAAGTAGGGCTTCAGCGAGAGGTAGCATCATTTTCTGAGGCACCGGAGCTTCGGAGACGAGTACGACAATGCTGTCACATTGGTCCATGTTGCACACGGGTTTNCCCGCATACATTCGAACCGGAGGCATTGGTTTTCCTTCGTGAATCAAAGCGACAGGAGGCAGACGAGAATCAACGACACCACCNACAAACTTCAGCTCAAGTCGTTCAATCAAGTAGTGTGCAACAATNCTGCTCACATGACTNACACTGGGGAAGCAGGAAACGACTAACGCTCCTTCAGTNATGGCTCCGTCCGAAACTTTGACTCGTGGCAGGTCTCCCATGAGTTGGGCCCGCTCATCGGTGATGTTAATGCTTGGGCCGAGTAGGGCAGGACAGCCGAGGCTTCAGGGGGAGACGACACGTGACGATGAAACAGTGGTCTTACGATGAGAGAGGGCATCAATTGTCTCCATCCTCTTGGAACAACTTCGCTTCCTGTCCTCGGAAATTCTGGCTCTCAAGACAGCGTTTACCACGAAAGGCAGGCATGGCTAGCGCCATTGGTACNGCCGTGCACAACAGTGTCGAAGATCTCTGCAATCTTGATTTGTCATCGCGAGAAGGTGATGAGGTAGGGTGGCTTCCACCCACGGCGAATGCGATTCTNGAAAAGCAATGGGAGCAAGAGAAAGAGAACTTCCTCAACACAGCACGCCACCCTCGATGGAAGCAGGAAGAATACCCTCGAGCGAGAAAACTCTTGATTGGTTCACTGAACATTCTCTTCGCCAAGGCCCATATTGAGAAAATGAAGTTGACCGAAGTGACCGTTGATACTTGGCGTGAAGTNCAGCAGATGGTTCTCGCTGCTGAAGGGACNTTACGCACTTCTTGTGGGCGACTGATGGGACGTCTTGACCTTCTAGTTTCAGATTTAGATGAAGACGGCAATGTTGTCGGTTGGATTGTCGCCGACTTGAAGACCGGAAAACCTCCCGAGGGAGAATTGTANGACACGGTGAGCCGGCAGTTGCGATTCTATCGAGATATTTTGTGTGAAAACAATCCTGATCATCCACCGGTACGTGCAGAGGGATGGTATTCTAACGGTTCAAAGGTATTCGAGGCAGAAGGTCCGAGCGTGCTTCCAGAGGCTTTCGAGGCATGGGAAGCAAGCAAAATCACCANTACGCCGATGGAGGCCATTCCTGACCAAGACGCCTGTGGATTCTGTGAATGGAAGGCATGGTGTCCCGCCTGGCTCTGGGCGCAAACTCAGGGTCAGTTGAAGCCCACAGGCATCTTCAGAGACATGGTTGCGACCTTTGAGAAAATCGAAATCGAAAATGGNATTTGCCTGGTTGAANGAATGGCGCCAATAAACGATCAAGGCGAGTTGGCGCCGACTGGACAACGTGCAGGGGCAGTTTTTGCTGGACAAGCATTGTCTCAACTCAAAGCTCTGGTTGAGGATGGACACACGGGTCCAGTTTTCCTCGGTGGTGTGCGATTGGATGGTGAAACTTGGAAACTCGGGGATTGGTGCGATGTTCTTCCATGGTCTCCCCTACTTGAGGGCAGGAAGCGCAAAAAAGCNGAGTAACCATCGTGGCATTCAAGAATCGTCACCCCTCTTGCCGACCCATGGAAGGNGGTCCACCAGGCAAGCGTCGCCGAAGACCNCCTGCCAAGCGTGAATCGGACGGTGCCTCTGATGNTTACGCAGATGNATCAGAAAATGNAGAGTGGTTTGACGANATNGTTGACCAGTCNGAATCCGAGGATGGAGGCTTCGGTGGATTCGCAGTACGCCGGCCGGAGATGAATTCAACCGATCAAATCGATAGTCAACAATTGGAGCGATATTTTGAACAAAAATATCACGGCAAATCCANTNAACGTCGCGAAAGTATCGANGATGATTGGGATGCCNCCGAAACTAGATTCCAACCCTCGGATTTACTGAAGGGNNACAAGGCCATGTTGATGGGNGTTCAGTCATTCATGATCGGACTGCCCTTACTCTTGNCNTCCGGTTGTTTGGTTTGGGTAGGGGGNCTGCTCTCTACAAGTATGGGTGGCACCGGTGGCTCGATAGTTAATTTGACAATGGTTTTCTTCGGTATTTGCATTGCAACC
>PBUF01000077.1 GCA_002727775.1 Gammaproteobacteria bacterium | reverse complement strand
AACAGACAGAGATGACAATCTTTAGTAAGCGAGATGGATTAATCTTCTCTAGTTTTAACCTTGGTAAATAAGCACCGTCGTCGGTTAATAAATAGAAACGCTAAAGCAAAAAGGGTCTGTTCCTATCATGAAAAAAGCACAAATCTTATTACCAATTTTAGTGGTCGTCTTTCAAGCCGTCTCTAATGCCGATGAGTTCCTATCCATAACAGTTGAACGCCTTGGTAGCGGCCCGATCATTACACCTGACATGGACTCCCGAATGGGCGGTAATATTCAAGGTCCCTCACTAATTAAAGTTCCTGACTGGGTAGAAAATCCACTCGGGGAGTACTACTTGTATTTCGCTGACCACCGCGGCACCTACATTCGCATGGCATATGCGGACGAGATCACAGGCCCTTGGACTATTCACTCACCAGGTTCGTTAACACTAGAAGAATCTTACTTCCCGACCACTTGCCCGCCTTGTTCTCTTGCACCGGGGAGAACTGCACCTCTGTATGCCCACATTGCCTCTCCGGACGTACACGTAAGAGAAGATTTAGAGCAGATAGTAATGTACTACCACGGAAGGGGGGAAGGTCGTCAATTCACACGCGCAGCAATTTCCAGTGACGGCATCCAATTTGAGGGAAGAGAGGAAGACCTTGGTCGTCCCTACTTTCGTGTAATTAAACACGATGACTTCTATTACGCCATGACCATGCCAGGCTACCTTCTTCGTTCCCGCGACGGTCTGACAAATTTTGAAGCCGGGCCTCAGTTTTTTACCCCTGACATGCGCCACTCTGCTCTTTTGATAGAGGGTAATCATCTTTATGTGTTTTTTACCAATCGAGGAGATATGCCCGAGCGCATAATGCTTTCTACAATCGAATTGACAGATGATTGGAACCAATGGACCGCGAGCGAACCAGTCGAGGCCCTGCGCCCGGAAATGGACTTTGAAGGCGCAAACCTCCCTATCGAAATCTCAAGAGGAGGTTACATCGACGAACGGGTCCACCAACTCAGAGACCCAGCAATCTATCAGGAAAATGGGAAGACCTATCTCTTGTATTCAGTGGCCGGTGAGAGCGGCATTGCTATCGCTGAAATAAATTTCCATTAAACAACATTGAAACCGAAAGTATCACCGAAGTTGAAAACCGAATATCTAACAAGAGTGAACATCATGAATCATCACGCACTTAGGNTAATTTTGTTAGGGTTTTTNTTTTACCTTACCAATTTCGCGACCGCNCAGACGCCANCAATTCTTTCCACCACAGACCACTGCCATGATTTNNCCTCAGGTGCGATAGTAACGTTTGCTGATTCNGATCTAGCCGAGGTGGTAACTGAAGCGCTCGGATTGGANNCGGGGGCTCCAATAAGNTGCGGTCNGGCGGCTGAGCTAAATGAGCTTATCGTTGGTACCAGTATAGAGCGCGTTGTCTACGGAGGGACGCTNAGGCCATCACCATCAAAACCTTTCGAGAGTTTAGANGGTATTCAAAACCTCACCGGCCTTACTCGCCTTACTATCATAAATCGNCTNATCACCAANATAGNACCACTCCGCAGTCTGAAAAATCTGGTTANCCTNAATCTCCATACAAACTGGTTCAGCGATCTGAGTCCCCTGGAAAATCTCANCAACCTTGAGCAGCTAATNATTAGTGAGAATCCAATCTCNGATATTAGTCCCTTGGCCGGACTCACTAAACTTCGCCGNCTGCATGTGCACGGNCTNTANCCCTATCAGCTTCAGCATTATCTCAACATGGAAGACGGGCGCGACACTGNCGTTGTATTCAACGGCATTACTGATATAAGTCCCCTTGCAGGGATGGAAGAGATGAGGCTACTGCGAATTCATCTCAATGCCATATCCGATATCGGTCCACTGGCAAATCTTCAAAATCTAACTCACCTCAGAATATACGATAGTCAGATCAAAGATATTAGCCCNCTGAAAGGTTTAGATAATCTGGTCCTTCTATGGGCTCATAACAACCGAATCGAAGATATCAGTCCGCTAGTTAGCATGACTGGTATGCAGCAGCTAAGCCTGAACGATAACGCCATAGAAGACATAGACGCACTCAAAGACATGCTTGACATAGAGCATTTATTTCTCAGCAACAATAAGATTGAGAGTATCGACTCATTGAGACGATTACACTCTCTTAAAGTTCTCAGACTTGAAAACAACAGCATAACAGATGTTAGTGCGCTCGCCGGACTAAGCCAACTCCAGGAACTAAGCCTCGCGCACAACCGGTCACTCTACAATGTGCAACCCCTCCTGATTAATCCAGGTCTAGGTGAAGGAGATGAGTTAGACCTACGCTTTACTTATGTGCCCTGCTCTGATGTCGAAGCTTTCGCGGCTCAAGGCATTAACTTACTCAGAGTAACTGCTATTAACGGATCTGCTTGTTCAGGGCGAAGACTCGAGGATCCCTAATTTTAAGAAGGTCATCTAATGAAAAATAACTCCAAAAATAGTGTTTTGCTAATTTTTCTAGTGATAACGTGCGCGGCTGGGGTTCATGCCCAGACGGTACGCCAGACTGCAGGAATAACAGAAAGGGCAATGACCATGTCGGGTAATTTCGCTTTTGCGAGTGTTGGCGACTTAATGATTCGACGACCTGCCTCACAGCTGGCCGACCCAGACGTCCAAGAAGTCTTTGATTTGATACGAAGCGCCGACTTAGCCATGGGGAATATGGAGGGAGAACTGGCAAACCTGAGGGAATTTGAGGGCCCACTAAATAACTTTGTAGGCACTCATGAGGTAGCAGAAGACTTAAAGTTAATGGGGTTCGATATGGTAAATCGAGCACAGAATCATTTATTAGACTCCGAAATAGCCGGTATGTTTTCGACCAACTCGTTGTTAGATGAGGCCGGATTGATCCATGCCGGTTCTGGTAAAAATCTGCACGAGGCCGCTGCGCCTGCTTTTTATGAAACGCCAAAGGGCCGCGCAGCTCTGATTGGAACCCATGCCCCCATCTGGCCAGAGCATAATCGACTCGCTGCGACGCCGCAGATTGGTAACCTTGGAGGCAGGCCAGGTCTTAATATGTTGAATTATAGCGAGACTATCCTAGTATCTGATGAGCAATTCAAAGCTTTGAATGGAGTTATGGCGGGTTTTCTCGAATATAGCGAGAACTATGATAACCCAAGGGCCTATCCAGAAGCGTCACCCAATATCGGCATCAATTTTCCATCGTCCAGTTCTGGTCGTAATAACCCTACCTATCGGGTAACAAAGGAATCTGAGGTACCTGGCACTATAGTCTACCAAATGGACAATGATGATTTGAGTCGTATTCTAAGCAATATAAGAAATGCTAGAAAACTCGGTGACTTCGTAATTGCCGCAGCACATATCCACCAAAGCCGGTCTATTCTAGAAACCCAACATCTGAGCACACGGCCACCAGAGTTCTATGTTGATCTAGCGCATCAAGCGATCGATGCAGGGGCAGATGCCTTTGTGGGAACCGGGGTCCAGACTCTAAGGGGTATCGAAATCTATAAAGGTAAGCCGATTTTCTACGGACTTGGTGAGTTTTTCAGAGAAGCTCAATGGGAGCTCGAATTAATGATGGGTAACGCAGACTGGAGTCCAGACAGAAGAATGCAGCGATTTGCCAGAAATTTTGGCGGCAATACACAATCTCTTGAGAGTTTAGTCGCCATTAGTCACTACAAAGATGGTCTATTGACCGAGGTGCGGTTATATCCTACCGAGTTAGGAAGTGATGGTCCCGATTCGCGCCTGGGCATTCCGCGCATTGCTAAGCCTGATGATGCTCAACGTATATTAGAAAGAGTCGAACGACTCTCAGACGAATGGGGTACGGATATCGACATCGAAGGCAGCGTCGGAATTATTCGAGTGAATTGATTTTTTTACTTTTAATCTGGCGCCCTTTCCAAATCGGCGTTTAAAGAACGCGAAGCGAGATAAAAATGAATGCTGGACCAAACACATGCTGTAGGTAAAACTGCCAACATTGCGTAGCGTAACGACTCAATACCAAACGACGGATCAAAAAAGTCACTCAAAAGGCCTACCGTGAAAGGGCCCATACCTAAGCCTATTATATTGAGAATTAGAAACAGAATGGCTGACGAGGTCGAACGCCAACGCAACCCCACCAAATTGTGAGTGGTCGCAATGGAATTACCGAGGTATATGTTTTGCAAAAATCCCGGCACGAACATGCATACTAATGCTAGGTACGTGTTACTACTTAGCAATACAACTAGCATCCCAGGCACTACCAGCAACGTCGAGAGTCCTGGCACCCATAGATACCAGCGCTTGTCTTTCGACCCTAATCTATCCCCCAATAAACCGCCTACAAAAATACCGACTGCGCCCGCAAGCCCTGTGGACAAAGCTAACCAGGTTCCAAGCTCCCCTGTAGTCATTTCATGACTGCGAATAAAGAAAGATGCCAACCAATTAACCGTGCCGTAACCGGCGAAGGCGTTGAGACCGCACGCCAGAGCCATGTGCCTGAATGTCTTTCGCTGCCAAAGACCAGACACCACCTCCAAAAATGCTACCTGAGCATCCGTTACTTTCTTATTTTCTAGTAATCCACGGACAGGCTCAGGCACAGTTGCATAGACAACACCGCCCAGAATTATCCCTGGAATACCTACTACGAGGAATGCTACACGCCAACCAAAGAATTCATTTAGCCATCCTCCAAACAAAAAGCCAAACATAATGCCTAAATTTACCCCGGTTGAATAGAATGATAGGGCACTGGCCCTCTGCTCTTTAGGATAAATATCTGAAACAATGGAGTGCGATGGTGGACTACCCCCAGCCTCACCGATCCCAACTCCAATTCGGGCTAAGAGAAGTTGAGTATAGTTCTGAACGAATCCACTAACGGTGGTCATGAAACTCCATAATCCAACAGATGCTGCAACGATATTTTTCCTGTTGCTGCGATCAGCTAACCTCGCGATTGGAACACCCGCGGTTACGTAGAACATTGCGAAAGCAAATCCAGTCAACAAACCGAGTTGGGCATCAGATAAGACAAGATCAGCCTTTATGGCCTCCTGAAGTATGGACAGTAACTGTCGGTCAATAAAATTGAAGGTATATACAAGCGTCAGTATAACCAATGCGTAGTTTCTAACACTCGGTCTTTCATAGGGGTTATTCAAAAATGCTGCCTTTTTTATTTATCGAAGATACTACAGTTGCCAGCAACTTAGAAAGAGATAATATGAGTTTCGATTTTTTTAATTCAGAACGTTACCAACGAGGCCTAGTACTTACATAAGCAGGATCGTCAGTAAGTTGAATAACTTCACCACTTTGAATATGAAGCTTGAATATTTCCCAGTTTCCTGTTCGATCTGACTCGAAAAGCAACCAATCAGCATCTCGAGAAAAAAATGGATGGCCATCATTAGCCGGAGACCTAGTAATTCGAGTTGGCTCGGCGTCAGGGGAATTCAAATCAAGGATTAGTATGTCATCCTTCCCCCCATTAGTAGTTGAATTAGTTTGCCATGCTGCCAAGCCCCCTCCTTTTGAAATGGTAGCCCGCCGATTTCTATAATCCCAATCAGTAATCTGACGATCAGTCCTATTACCCTGTCTATCAAATTCTGACAATATTATCGCTATAGACCTTTTTGATTGCTCCCCAGACGGCTTTTCATTCTGATACAAAACCCTGCGTCCCGCGCTCATACCATTACTAGACCGAGTCCCAAATTCAATAGGCTCTACCAAGATCTCCACATTATCAAGCTCGGTGACTAAAGAGCGCTTAAGGCCGCAATCCTTCGAATAGGTCAGGTCTTTATCATCCAATGAAAGCGTAGCGTGGTGAATAGCGCAGTCGGGCTGCTCTCGGATAACATCACGCTGCCGAGTCTGCAAGTCTTCCTTATACAAACGTGCTCTACCCTGCCTACCAATCTGAGCGCTCTGAAATTCAGAATAAATTACATACCGACCATCACCAGTTACAGAGGGGTGATCCAGGTGCTTTGCATTCGCGCCGCGCCCGGGATGCCTTAATAACCTTAAATCACTTCCGTCCGACTCCATAATCCATATGCTAGCACCACCATAAAATCCCGGAATATCTGGAGTCGCCGAATCAGTCTCAGTGACCTCAAAGCGTTGAAAGACAATCGGGTTCGAATAACCGAATTCATCTGCTTTGGCATGATTCGTCAAAAGTACTACAACCCAGATTACTTGAGCGACCTTATAAAAACTGACTTTCTTCATATTCATTGAGCGAAGATACTATAAAAATAAGACAATTAGGAAACTTACGCGGTCGATTATTCTCTCTGTCCCGACAAATTGGCCTTACCAAGAACGATTTAGAATCAACACGACCTACTATAAGGATGTTAATTCTTTTTAGCCCCTAAAATTTGTGATTGGAAAGCTCAACTCTGAATTCAAACAAGTACCCGCGGCAAAACTTACAAGCTATACTCTTGGTTTAATTCGATTGGGTTTGGAAAAAATGCAAAAACTAATCCTNACTCTACTTACAGCGTTATCTTTTCATGCCGTTGCTCAGGATGGTATACCCATAATCTTCGATACTGATTTTGCTATGCCTCCTCAAGATGACNCCCTAGCCCTTATGCTTGCNCTNCAANCCCAGGAGTTAGATGTTTTAGGTATTACAACTATTGCCGGTAATGACAGTGTCGAGCGCGCCACATCGGATGTTCTCCGNATGCTCGAGATTGCCAAGCAAACGCAGATTCCTGTTTATGTGGGTGCTGATATGCCCCTTGTCCATGAGGTGAGTGATTTTGCGATAAGCAATTACGGTAAGTGGTATTCAAACGAGAGCCCGCCGANCCCGCCGGGCGGGTTTGCTAAAAAACGAGCGGAGGTCGATTCAGCCGTATCTTTTATTGTACAGACGGTTATGGAAAACCCGGGAGAAATTACAATTGTGGCACTTGGCCCTTTAACAAATATTGCACAAGCCATACGAGCAAGACCTGAATTCGCAGCTAATGTTAAACAACTCGTCATTATGGGTGGAGCTATCGCATCTCTCCCAGACGGCGGCGGAAATATCACTCCCAATGCTGAGTTCAATTTCTGGGTAGATCCAGAAGCTGCTCGGGTAACTCTGAGATCAGGAATTCCTATCGAGCTCTCACCTCTGAATGTGTCTCGAAAATCTGCCTTAACAAAGGATTGGTACGAAGAAATGGTGGCCAAAGATAACGTCTTAACTTCCCTTCTTAGGGAAACATTGGGACCACGCTTCGAACGAGATCCAGAGCGATCCTGGTATATGTACGACCAGATTGCAGTCGCAAGTCTTATAGATCCCTCCTTAGTGACGACTGAGCGACTTTACGTCGATGTGAATATCGATCATGGAATCAGTTATGGAGTTTCTGTTGGCGGAGATAAAATATGGCCTGGAGCTGAAGCAGCAGTGCAGATGAATGTGCAACACGATCTTGACTGGGTAAGATTTATAGAAATGTTTATCGAAAGAATCCAGAGGCCCTTGCCTGACCCAAGATAACCTCTGAAATCATTACATTGATAAAAGTTGCGGAGTATTGTCAGGCCATAGATTCCGAGTGTTCATAAAGCCTCAGGAAAAGAATAATCCTTATAAGTTTCACGTAGACCAAGCTTATTGATTTTCCCAGTCGCTGTGTGGGGCAATTCATCAGTAAACACGACATCATCTGGTAGCGCCATTTTGTGCAACTTATCGTTCAAGAACTCAAGGACATCACTCTTCTGCAATGTCTTTCCTTGCTGGGCGACCGCAATCAACAAAGGTCTTTCAGTCCACTTGGGATGGAAGCGACCGATAACAGCTGCTTCAGCTATGTCAGGATGATTAACAGCCGCATTTTCTATCTCAATTGAACTAATCCACTCGCCGCCAGACTTGATGACGTCTTTAGTTCGATCAGTGATTTGCAGAAAACCCTCTGGGGTAATTGCCGCAACATCACCTGTGTTGAACCACCCCGATTCATCGACTGGGCAGTCTTCGTGTCCTGGTGTATCTGACAAACCAAAGTAACCTTTTGCTACCCACGGTCCCCTCACCTTTAACGCGCCAGAAGCAACACCATCCCATGGTAGTTCTGTATTATTCTCATCCACGATGCACATTTCGATGCCGAAAACACCCCTCCCTTGAAGAAGCTGTAAGGCAGTAACTTGCTCCGTGGAGAAGTTTTCCATTCCCCTCTTCTTTGCATAGACGGTGCCGAGGGGACTTGTTTCGGTCATACCCCAACCCTGCACTACCTCGCAATCGTGTTGCTCGCGGAATCGATCAACTATTACCTTCGGGCATGCCGCCCCACCTACATGAACCCGATTCAAACTAGGGACAGTTTTTTGTTCGGCTTCAAGATAGTCTAGCAAGGCCATCCATATAGTAGGAACTCCGGATGACACAGAGACTTGTTCCGATACCATCAAATCATGCAGCGTTTCTCCGTCTGCCATCTTTGGTCCCGGCAATACCAGCTTTGTTCCGACCATCAAAGCCGCGTAGGGAGCACCCCAAGCATTTACGTGAAACATCGGCACCACAGGAAGACTGGTTTGCATATTTGAGGCCCCAGTAACATCTGGCAGCGCTCCAGCTAGAGCATGCAAAACTGTTGAACGGTGGCTGTAAACAACACCCTTTGGATTACCGGTCGTACCCGAGGTGTAGCACATACCACATGCAGTGTTCTCATCGAACAGCGGCCATTCATAAGAGTCTGTTTGCGCCTCAAGTAGCTCTTCGTAACATACTAAATTCTCTAGACAAGAATCAGGCATATGCGCCTTATCCGTTAGGACCACTATACAATCTACTTTCTTGATATGCTCTTGCAATGCCTCTAATAGTGGCACCACGAGGACGTCAACAAAGAGTATCTTGTCGTCTGCGTGATTGATTATGTAGGCAACTTGTTCTGGAAATAGCTTAGGGTTAATGGTGTGGCAGACCATACCAGCACCAGAAACTGCATAATAGAGCTCCATGTGTCGAAAATCGTTCCAAGCTAAAGTGCCAATCCGATCACCAAATTCAGCCCCCAATGATTCCAGCGCCTTTGCCAATTTTCTGCAGCGCGACGCGAAGATTTTATTATTTTGTCGGTGTCGGGGCTGGTCAACTGTCACTGAAACCATTTCCACTTCTGGGAAATTCCTCTCCGCATGCTTCAGAATCGAGGAAATCATTAGTGGGGTATCCATCATTAACGCTTGCATAATTAGTCCTTTGGGGAATTAAGAGAGTTTGATCTAAATTTTCTGGGCTAAAAACATTTTAGTTATTGTATTTTTTNTACCGAATAATTTTTGATGAGACTAACACAAATTCATTGGCTAATGAGTCAGTTAACTGAAAATCAAACTCATAGATTGAAGAATTCACCTGTACAATGTCAGTATAGGCACCTGTACCAATTTCATAATTACCGCTACAGTCGGGAATCTCTTGATTATTATTGAAGACTTCCTTCGCATTAAACTCACGAAAATTTTCTAGCTTAATCTTGCCGGTAGATGGGTTAGATATCGAGAATGCTACATCAAACTGCTCAACTCCCTGAAAGG
Source organism: Gammaproteobacteria bacterium (assembly GCA_002727775.1). Lineage (GTDB taxonomy): Bacteria > Pseudomonadota > Gammaproteobacteria > Pseudomonadales > Azotimanducaceae > UBA4421. Next base: position 6,281 of record PBUF01000077.1, on the reverse strand, counting down.
GAAAGCTCTTTCCTTCACTCGTTAATCGCAAACAAGAATAAAGAAGTTCATCAAGGCCGTTGTATACACCGACATTATTTAAACCTAGATCCAACGCCGGGGGCGGAGCCACTCCATTAAAGTCCTTAGGCCACCCCTTCTTTGCTTTCTTGTATAACCAGTCCAAGAGTTCCAATCTGCTGGCATCGGGAACCGGCCGGCCAAGACCATGACCTCCCTTTTGAATAGCCCATAACTCAACTGAACCCCCGGAGATGCAGCCACTAGAGTACACGATCACCTTGGTTTCCTGGCCCAACAGAGTTGAATCTAAATCTTTGGGTTCTGAAGCTAATCCAGGTAAAGAGCAATTGTTGTAGATAGCCCATTGTCGGGCTGTTGCTTCAGCGCCAGGATAAAGGCGACCGCCGATGGAACCTCCTTCAAAGAGAATTGAAGTGTCGTCAGTACCTTGCACCTGCAAAATATGAACCCCAGAGTCTAAATCGCTTCGAGATTCAAAATGAGATGCACCAGCACTGCTCACTGAAGCAGATATCAACCCGGGAAAACGATAGGCTAACTCTAACGCCATAAACCCGCCATTTGAGTCACCCACCACATAAATACGGTTTGCGTTTATATTGTAGGAATCTTTCAATCGCCTAATGTATTGATATAAATAAGAGACATCGTCGACAGAGCTNTTGTAAAAATTACAACAAGCCGAATTTGAGTTCCAAAAATAACTCCCATCTTGATCTAGAGTGCCGGAGGGAACTGCATAAATAAAATTGTATTCACTAACCGACTCGGTGAACCCCCATATTGACTCAGCTTGACTGGTATCCATGCCGTATGCGTGAAGGAGTATTACGAGCGGATAAGAATTAGACTCTGAATAATCGGCTGGGAGATAGATCAACTCTTCTCCTCGAGTAAATTCATCCAACTGGGGCTTGGCTACTTCAGAAANAACCAACGCAACGAACGCGAAAATGAACCTGCCGTATCCTTGCAACATATCTACAACCNCATGANAGTCAGCGCAATAAACAAGAATCCATTATTGCGCTGACATACCGAGGATTAATCTGACCCGCCAGTATTCTCCATCAGGTAAGAGCGAGCTTCCGAGATACCGGCAAAGCTGTCACTGCCAGTCCATATGTCCACCAGCTTCTGATAATGCTCAGCGGCCATAGCTGTGTCTCCAATGGTTGCCTGTGCGTTTGCCATACCCCATAAGGAGCGTGGTCGGTTTGGCATTCGCTGCAAAGAAATTTCGAACTGATCAACTGCATCNTCATGTCTTCCAAGGTCNAAGAGAACCTCTCCATACATCTCGAACAGGGGCTTAATGGGGTTCGCAGAACCACGCGGTGGGGCCATGGGCTCGATAATATCAATTGCCTCTTCGAAGAATCGAACNGCAACATCGGGATGTCCCATGCCAGCGTGAAGTAACCCGCTCGCCTGCTTAGCCATAATAGCAGTGTATCCCTCCTCGCCACCTTNNACGCGTCTATTTAACTCCTGCTCCGCCGCTTTAAGAGTGACTTGNTCCTCTAGGTGNTAGGCAGAAAGNGCTGTTGCTAAGAGTTCGTGATCGGGAGAATCCTCTGTTATNTCCTGAATTTTCCAATCCTCGGCATCAACTATNTAGCGATTTTTAGTTAGAGCGACTGTATTTCTTGCTCTAGCTGCGCCGGAAGCACCTCGAGCTCCCCCCTCAGCAAAACCTCCTTGTGTGGACATGGTTTCTATACGATCTATCCAAAGGCGAGCCTTTTCATAGTCACCCTTTTGCAAATCTCCGTACTGACCCCAGTCCAACGAATGAATGGCATCGCCCATGCTCTGACCTGGCCGCCAAAGCTCCCTTGCGGCGTCAAAGGCCGATTGGTTATTTCCNGATACAAGGTNCCACATCCCGTGCTGAATGAATATGTGAGTCGGCATGTGTCGCGCATGAGAAACCGCTGGTGCAATTTCGGAATAGCGATAAGCAGCNTCAAGAGCGAGTGGNGCATGAATTGGATCATCAAAAGAGTGGATCGTATAGTGCGCGGCTCCCGGATGCGTAGGCTTTCGGTTAAATATGTCTAACGCAATTGTCCCTGCCTTAACAGCCATTCGATTATCTAGGTCACCACCTGAAGCTGCACGGGCACTTAATACTGATAAGGCATAAAAGGCAGCAATCTCATCATCGTCTGGATGACTGTTATAGAGGTCTTCCATTGCTTCCATGTAACCTATCTTGCGATCAGCTATCTCACCATCACCCCAGAGAACCTCTACTGCGGCTAGGAATCCTTTTTCCCGGTTTGTTGGTGCCTTTGACATCCGAATTTGAGGGGTAGATCCAAGACGCTGCAGCACGCTACGGGGTTCGGTTGCGTCCATTTGAGAGAACAAAGGGTGGTTATAAGCTAGGGACTCTCCCCAGTATGCCATGGCAAAATCTGGTGCGATTTCCTGCGCTCTTTGAAATTGTTCCTGAGCCTGCTCCCAACCAAAACTATGAAGAATTGCTACTCCTCGAAGGAAGTATTGCTGTGCCTCTCCTGATTCGGAGGTCGGAAAATCAATGGAGCCGACGTTATCGAATTGCGCGCTTGCTGGGAATACTATCCCTACTAAGAGGGAAGTCAGCACAAACTGTTTAATTAGATTTTTCTTTTTCATTTTCATCTCCAGAAATTATCTCAGGATTATTCTGATAAGCTCTTGCACATTGGTAAGGATACTATAACTACGCCCAAGTTTGGCGACAATAAAATTCAGTGCGTCAATTGCATGCCACCCGTGAATGTAAGCTATTACCCTCAGTTCGATAACAGATAGTTTAGCCTTCGATCAATATTTAACCGCTGCTCACTGCCGAACGAGGCAGGGATCATTTCATCATCAATTAGAATCTCATACCCTGCAAAATCTTTTAAAAGCACCGCTGTATTGAGAATGATCGTTGCCTCAACCTCATTGGCCGCGTTGGTTAACAATGCAGGCAAAAGTTGCGAAGGATTCTCTTGTCCTATCAATGCTAAAAACTCAATTGCTCGAAGTCTAACTAAATTTTCTTCGTCATTTTGTGCTATATGATATGCTCTCTGAACAAAACTGTTCGCCTGCTCACCAAAAGCGCTCAGTACAATTAAAGCCCAGTAGCGCTGCCAAGGATCTTCGGCGTCAAGAGCTAGGTCAATCTCTGGCCGAACACTGTCAAAGTCATGCAAACTCAAGTCTGCCGTTTCAATAAGTCGTTCTATTCTATCGGCGTTATTACGTCCAAANGATACTGGGTCTTCAAAAGCTTCCTCGAGGAGCATACTCTCCGGGAACATACTAAGGTCATTAATGTNCTTAACCTTGTTACTTAACGACGATCTCATGTCNTTTAGAATNTCAGTATAAGCCGANTCACCCACCAGGTTTTGAAGTTCGTGCGGATCGNGTTCCAAATCAAAAAGTTGCTCCGGGGGACGAGGTCTGAAAAATTGGCNTTGTATCTCATTNAATTCCCCAGATTGAAAAAGCTCCCACCACTCCTGGTAGGCCAGCATAATATAGCGATACTCGTTCCAAAGCCCNTCAACGTTNAAAGGTTGATAGTTTCGAATGTATTTAAAGTTACCCTTTCGNAAACTTCTNACATGATCAATTTTTTCATCGAAGCGATCCGCATAACCAAAGGCTTCATCACGCTCNTTGACTTCATCTAGATCAATTTGTTGCCCNAGAAANGGTGAGCCATCCATATGCGGCGGTACATCTATTCCCGCCAAATGAAGCACAGTAGGAGCAAAATCTACAAAACTGACAAAGCCTCTTANTCGGTCNCCATAATTCGCGTCTACCAAATGCCGCCAATTCTCGGGNACATAGACAACTAAGGGGACATGTAAACCATTTTCATAGGCATAACCTTTCCCTCTAGGAAGCACTCCACCATGATCCCCAAAATAGAATATAAAGGTATCATCCAGTACTCCATCTTCTTCAAGCATTGCNAAGTACTCAGCAAAGTAATTGTCAACTTTCAAGTGATTATCTAAGTAACGCGCATGGGTATAACGAAAAGTAGGNGTGTCGGGAAAATACGGAAAAAGAGTAATTGACTCAGAAGNNGTNGAGTTNTCGACATTCATCATTTCCTCGTGCGTGAAATGCAAGCTGCTCTCGTGCGTCAACGCAGTGTTTTGCACGTGGAAGAATGGTTGTCCCTCCTGCCGACCTCGCCACGAGGCATCNNGCGATGACTCGTCCCAACCCTGATCGACTATCACATTGTAATCAGTCTTACTATTGTTAGTCGTGTAATATCCCGCCTGCTGCAAGTACCAAGGGTACATCTGGCCTCCCTCCGGCATAGGAACCAGCCTAGATCGCCTATGGTACTGTGCCCCGATTCTTGGGCCATAGGCTCCAGTCAACAAGGTTGTTCGAGCAACCGAACACACTGGAGCATTAGAAAAGGCATGATCAAAAATTAAGCCATGAGATGCCAATCTCTCTATCGTCGGCATTCTAATACCAGACTCGTTATAAATTCGAGAGAAGTGAACGGAATTATCTTCTGAAGTAAACCAAACGAAATTAGGTCGATCCACTGCTAGAGCGTTTTCAAAATAAATCGTCCCTAAAATAATTGGTAAATATGTTTTAGCTAGTCTTTTTATCATTGGAATGAATCAGAACCCTCAGGTCGAGACCTCATAATAAGAACTTTAACTAATATTTTATGATCCAACTAGTGCATATCCAACCAAGCCTTAATCATACTATTCACCTTTTCTGGCACTGCGTGGTGTGGCCAATGACTGACACCCGGTATCGTGACCAACGTCCAGTCTGACGCCAGAAAGTCCCATGTGTCATTTAATGCACCAGGCAACAAAGCGGTATCATTCAAGCCATGGAACTGTAATACGGGCGCTTTGACCTCAGGTAATTCCAAAAACGCTCCTGAATCATAGGGCTCGCGAGGGTAGTTGGCTCGATAATAATTCATCATTGAATCAAAACTAGATCTACCAAAAGCCTCGCTGTAAGCAGACTCCAGATTTGGGTCACCTCCAGATAAGGCAGCTGACAATCCTTCAACAGTTAAATTTTCATGAGAATTAGGCTGTTGAAAGTTTCGTGCATAAGCTGAATTTTCATGTTGCTGTTGAAACTTTGCCAATTCTCGAACCAGACCTTTCGGATGGGGTAAATTAAGGATTATTAGTCGTTCAGTCATCTCAGGCTTCAAAGCTGCGAAGCTCCAAGCGATCCCTCCACCCCAGTCATGCCCAATGACAGTAGCACTCTCCTCACCTTCAGCTCGAATGACAGCCGCAACATCTTCTACTAATATCTCTAGTGTATAGTTATCAACACCCGCTGGTTGGTCACTCAAGTTATATCCCCGAGTGTCCAAAGCGACCACGGTATAATTCTCCTTTAAAGCTTCCATTTGATGGCGCCATGTATACCAATAATCTGGAAACCCGTGAACCATAACAATTAAAGGGCCATTCCCCGTTACTGCATAATGTATTGAAACACCATCGCTATCAACATAGCGATGTTCAACTAATTCAGTTATATCCTTCGCAAAAAGGATGTTATGTAAAAATACAGAAAAGGCTATGAAAAGTATTTTCCATGAAATGTTAGCAGACATAAGAGTTACCTAGGCTTAAATTTAATTCGTGTTTATCTTGACTGTTTCACATCGATGCTAAAGCTCTAAATTAGGGACCGACCATGGCGAATTTGGGTCAACTGCTTGACGCAAAGCAAATACGTTTCCGTCGATGTCATTTGCATAGACTTGCCAAAAATCTCCAATCAAAACTGGCTCACTAACAAATTTGACACCGAGGTCAGTCATTCGAGCATATTCTGCTTGAATGTCCCCAACCTCGATCGAGTAGGAATAACCAAGTGCTGTACTATCTCTATCACCCTGAGTTTGGGGTGTTACAGGATTAACATATTGCCAGAATTCCATGCTTTTAGTTCTCTGGGCCATTCTGAAGAAAACTACTTTAAGTGAAACATCATCAATATCCGTCGCGTCATCAAAGGGAAGACGATTTGAAATATCAGCTGCTCTATAAGGGTTAAAACCCAAGATTTCTGAGTAGTAGGTGGTTAAGCGCTCAATGTCATGAGTGACCAAGGCGACTTGCGTCATCCACATATCTAGCCCTGCATCCACCCACTCCGGTTTTCTCGGGTCTCCACCTAAAACACTAAAGTCAAGCTGTTCAAGCTCAAGCATATTACCTTCAGGATCATAGGCATAA
>PBUF01000076.1 GCA_002727775.1 Gammaproteobacteria bacterium | reverse complement strand
TCAGAAAACTTTAGCCGCTCTCCATCGATCTCGACCCCATCTCTTAGCGTTTCTAATTCTTCATCACTCAAACGGCCGCTAACACGNACGGCATATTCCTTNTCTACCCCACTTGACGGGTGCATCATTCGNTTGGCTAACTCCCCGTTATTGGTCAACANNATAAGGCCTGAAGTATTGATATCNAGCCGCCCTACACTTACCCAGCGCCCANGCGGCGGTTTAGACAAATTCTTGTAAATTGTTGCACGACCTTTTTCATCTCTCCTGGTGCTAACTGTCCCCACACTTTTATTTAACACGATCACATCTGTAGTATTTATACTCCTGAACCTTACTTTCCGGCCATCGACGACAACTCTGCTAGACTGATCAATTCGTTGTCCGATATGCGCCTTCTGNCCATTTACTTCGACAAGACCAGAACTGATTAACTTTTCTATCGCACGACGGGAACCCAATCCTTCATGGGCCAATAGTTTTTGGATTTTTTCAGAAATTAGGATTCACCCCGTTGAGGAAGAAAAAATTAACGAAACCAGACAAAAGCANTGCATATAATGGTTGTTGGATCAGCTATTGATTAACCGGCAAATTAACGACATTGGACTGCTCGTCATTAGTCTCTGAGACCTTTTTATCTGGACTTTGCGATAAACTAAAACCATTTCCTGGTGTTTGTTCTAAATCGAGGTCCTGAACAATCATGTTCTCAACTGTCTGGGCTTCCTTTAAGACTAGTTCCTGAATCTCAGAAATTTCCGGCAATTCATTAAGGCTCTTCAGATCAAAATAATCCAGAAATACCTTGGTCGTCGCATAAAGCGAAGGCCTGCCAGGCACTTCTTTTTGACCAACAATCTTAATCCAACCTCTCTCCGACAAGGTCCGCATTATATTTTGGCTTACAGACACACCTCGCAGTTCTTCTATATCGCCTCGCGTTACCGGCTGTTTGTATACGATAATTGCTAGCGTCTCCAACAGAGCCCTGGTATACCGAGGAGGCCGTTCTTTAAGCATGCGGCCGACCCATTCGCTATATTCCTGCTTTACCTGGAAACGATATCCCGAGGCCACCCGTTTGAGCTCAATGCTTCTCGATTCACACTTCTTTTCTAATTCGACCAAGCATTCTTTAATCACTCGTGGAGAATCTTTATCGTCCATCTCCTCAGAGTTAAACAACCCTGCTAGCTCTTTAACCTGCATAGGTCCATCAGCCGTTAGTAGCGCAGCTTCAACGATGCCAACAACCTTTTCAAATTCCATCATGCTCAATGATTTTCCAGTAATTGTGCTGAATGACTCTCTAATGAGCCGCCTATCTATCCGAGTTTACAACCTTTATGTGAATTTCCGAGTAAGCTTCAGTTTGAACAAGATCAATCAAGCTTTCCCTAAGCAATTCCATAAGTGCCAAAAAGTTTACAATAATCTCCATCCGACCATACTCCGCCTCAAACAGATCATGAAAACTCAGGTAACCATCTTGTAAATTTAATTTCGTCAATATCGACGCCATAGAGTCTCTAACAGAAAGTGTTTCATACTCAACCTGATGTTTGCTGAACATTTCAGCTCTTCTTAACACAGCCGAAAAAGCAATCAAGACTTCCTTGAGATCCACTTCAACTTCAGGAATATCTTCATCAATTACAGGTTTTTCTACCGACAATAGATGGATGTCACGCTCTAGTCTGGGGAGCTCCTCTATCATCCCCGCAGCGCATTTGATTTCTTCATATTCTTGAAGTCTTCTAATAAGCTCCTCTTTGGGATCTTCCTCTTCCTCGTCTTCGCCAGTTCTGGGCAAAAGCATTCTTGATTTGATTTCGGTAAGGGTCGCTGCCATCGCCAAATACTCGCCGGCCAAATCAATCTCCAAAGACTCCATGAGATTAATATAATCGATATACTGTTTTGTGATTTCTGCAACTTCGATTTCTAGAATGTCGATATTCTGTCTACGCACTAAATACAGAAGAAGGTCCAATGGCCCCTCAAAAAGCTCTATAAAAACCCTCAGAGCTTCAGGGGGTATATGCAAATCCTTTGGAAGCTCCGCTACTGGATTCCCTCCTACATGCGCAACTACACTATCCTCACTCACTCAGCATTGCTCCCTGCTTTATCTCTAACTTCAACATCTATGATGCTATAACCGCTTAAATCAAAACTTTGGAAAATCTTGTTTTACCGATGGCTGATACCAATACATTCCTTAACCTCGTCCAGGGTGTCTCTCGCAACCAGCCTTGCCTGTTCTGATCCTTCCTGAATTATCGAGTGTACCAAGTCAGGATCCTCTTCAAATTGTTGAGCTCTTTCGATCATAATCTGCTGTTCTGTATTTATAGAATCGATTAATGGTTTCTTGCAGTCGATACACCCTATGCTAGCATTTGTGCATCCGTTGCGTACCCATGATTTTGTATCTTCTGGGGAGTAGACCCGGTGCAAATCATATACTGGGCAATTAGAAGGATTACCTGGATCTTTCAACCGCACCCGCGCTGGATCAGTCATCATTTTGCGTATTTTACTTTCGATTTCTGAAGGTTCCTCACGAAGACTTATAACATTGTCATAGGATTTTGACATTTTTTCTCCATCCAGACCCGGCATCTTCGGAACGTCTGTCAAAATCGGTCCAGGTTCAGTCAATATAATTCTTCCACCCCCTTCTAAATACCCGTATAACCTTTCTTTATCCCCGATAGACAGGTTTTGTTGCCCTTCAAGCAATGCCCGGGCCTTTAACAGAGCTTCTGAGTCGCCTTTTTCCAGGAAGGACCTCCTGAGATCTCGATATAACTTAGCCGCCTTCTTACCCATTAGTTTAATCGCAGCTTCCGCCTGTTCTTCGAAACCTTCTTCGCGACCATAAATGTGGTTGAACCGACGAGCGATCTCTCTAGTTAATTCAATATGAGCTACCTGATCAGCACCTACCGGCACTTTACCTGCTTTGTAAATCAAGATGTCCGCAGCTTGCAATAACGGGTAGCCTAGAAATCCATATGTCCCTAACTCTTTGTCATTAAGCTTGGCTTGCTGATCTTTGTAGCTTGGCACTCTCTCCAGCCAGCTTAAAGGCGTTATCATGGACAATAAAAGGTGCAATTCAGTATGTTCAGGCACTTTGCTTTGTAAGAAAATTGTACAGCTACCGGGGTTAACCCCTGCAGCAAGCCAATCGATGACGGTTTCGAAGCTATACTGTTCTATATTTCTTGAGTCTTCATAGTTGGTTGTCAGCGCATGAAAATCAGCTACAAAAAAAAAGCAGTCGTACTCGTGCTGTAATTGAATCCAGTTCTTAAGCACCCCGTGCAAATGCCCAAGATGCAACTTTCCTGTGGGGCGCATACCTGACACGATTCTTCGTTCAGATTCGCTATTACTCAATGAGACCTCTTCGGCGTGGCGACTCTTTATTATATGCATTACTAATCTGCCATAACAGCCCCGAAGTCAAAGACCCTTTATTTAGAGTACGACTCATGTACAAAATGTTTTAAAGTGCTTCCTACTTCTATTGCACGCAAATANCGATGAACGAACTACTGGAATATATCCCCCTAATCGGTTTTCTCTTATCGTATTTCTTGCTTAAGGATATATACACGGCCACCGCTATTTTAATGGGATTGTACGCTGTCTTATATTTGGTCCTGAAAATAACCNNCCGAGATATTAGTCGTACGTTCAGGTTTACTCTTTGGCTGGTTTTCTTATTTGGCGGCTTAACCGTCGTTTTCCAAAACGAAATATTCATACAGTGGAAACCAACTCTATTCTCTTGGGGCTGCGCCGGAGTTCTACTACTCTTTAAATTCAAAGATAAAAAAGCCTTTGCTCTGAAGAGTATGCTGGGCGACAAATTNACTATGGAAGATTCTGGCTGGAGATTCCTCACAAATTACGTGGCTTTATTCTTGTTGTTTCAAGGGTTTGTAAATATATGGGTAGCGACGCACCTCTCAACGGAAAATTGGGTGACCTTCAAAGTGATAGGTTTACCAGTTCTAACTCTCATCATGGTACTTAGTGCTTTCGGTTATTTGATCTACACTAAGCAGTTAAACGAGGAAAACTTAAGTGATTCCGTGGCAAAAGATGATTAAAGAACCTCATGTAAAGAAACAAAAAGTTTTGTGTTTGANTCAACAAAGCAGAAAAAGTCGAGTTAGAGCTGTTNTAACATGTCTTTTAGGAGTTCTGGTTTTTCATAACGCTGCAAGCNATCAAGCTATTTATGTCTCCGATGAGTTCTCTATACCACTTAGGGCAGGACCTGACGTCAACGAGCGAATAATACGAACAAAAATTACAAGCGGTACTAAGCTTCAAAAGCTGGATGGGCCACTGGAGAACAACTACATCAAAGTACAAACCTCGCAAGGAGAAATCGGCTGGCTTCCAGCAGAATTTGTTGTGGCAGAACCACCGTCGAAACTACTGCTGGATGAGCAAAAGGAATACGTCAAAGCACTTAGTTCTGAATTGAACACAGCTCGCGAAAAAGCTGACTCATTGGAAAATAGAGCGATAGAAATCAACGACACTAATCAGGAACTAAAAACGAGGATTGCCACCCTGGAGGCGGAACTGCTGAATATAAAGGTCCTAGCTTCGGATACCGTCAAAATAAATCAAGATAACTCAATTTTAAAAGATACAAACCAAAGACTGAGAGCTTCGCTACTACAACTAACTGAAAGGGAAAAAACTCTTTCAAAAACCAGCAGATACCTCGACTTTCTCATAGGGGCAGGCCTGATCGGCGCCGGTCTTGTTATCGGGTTAATCCTGAAAGGCAGAAGAAAATCAACTGGATGGACCAATTAATTGACTGTATTGAGTGTTAACCTAAATAAGATTGCACTAATTAGAAATTCTAGAGAGGGCAATAACCCTGACATCCTGTCCTTCGCNATTAAAGCGGTAGAAGCTGGGGCTCAGGGAATAACCGTTCATCCAAGGCCAGATCAAAGACATATCAGGCCTTCAGATATTCAAAATATTAGGTCACTACTAGAAAAATCCTATGCGAATATAGAGTTCAATATTGAAGGAAACCCCTATGCTTCGGCCAATGAAGTTGGTTACCCTGGGTTTGACCAAATCATTGCCTCCGCAAGACCCGAGCAGGTTACTCTGGTGCCCGATAATGAAACACAACTTACATCGGATCACGGATGGAATTTGGAACAAAATCATAATGAGCTCGCTGGGAAAATAAATAAATATAAAAAAATGAAGGCCAGGGTCAGTTTGTTCCTTGATCCGGAGCCGGCGCAGATAAAACTGGCTAAAGAAATAGGGGCGGATCGAATTGAATTGTACACGGGTCCATTCGCTTCAACCTTTGCTCAATATGGGCCAAGTCACGAGCTCACACTTGAACTCTTTAAAAAATATGTAGACGCCTCAGAGTTGGCAAATCAGCTAAAGCTTGAAATCAACGCAGGTCACGATCTAAACCTCGAGAACCTTGCCTTATTTTCAAAACTGCCATACCTCGCCGAAGTCTCAATAGGCCACGCTATTGTTGTAGACTCTTTCAACCGAGGCTTCCAAAGCACCATACAAGATTACCTTGAAGCACTCCAAAGGCGTTGAATTAATGAAAAACAGACTCTCAAAAGTAATAACTTACGTAACTCTTAGCATTTTGGGCTCGTTTTTAGTTCTAACTAACGCAAGCTCGACTAACAATCCAAAGGTACTAATCCAAACCAAAATGGGGCACATCGAAATAACTTTACTACCAGACAAAGCACCATTAACAGTTCAAAATTTCCTGGGGCTAGTGGAGCAAAAACACTATAACGGACTGATTTTCCATAGAGTTATAGCGAATTTCATGATTCAGGGCGGTGGATATACATCAGAATTGGAATATCGAGACTCTGGCAAAAGGGTCAAAAATGAATCCAATAACGGGTTGCCTAATTCCAGAGGAACAATAGCTATGGCACGAACCTCTGACCCTGACTCTGCTAGTGCTCAATTTTATATCAATGTCAAAAACAATNATCACTTGGACTTTAGAGAGAACGTTATGGGGTACACTGTTTTCGGGTTCGTTACCAAAGGCATGCAAGTTGTTGAGTCAATAGAGCTTGTCGACACCCATATTCAACGAGGGATGCCGGCTGTACCGATTCAACCTATCGTTATAGAGAGCATCAAAAGGCTCTAANNNCACNCGATGAGTTAGAGGGCAATTTGTTGTAANATCCNCTTTTTTTNANCANTCAAATTAATGAAAATNTTTTTCTACATCNTTGTCAGTGCGCTGCTTTTAACTTATGTGCCACTNCAATTATTGAGTCTCNTTACGCCTGACAATTANATCGTACTCTATGCTGCTATCTTTCTTTGCCTGATCATAAACGGTCTATTCATTCATCTGATTTCAAAAAAGCAAGGTAACCCTGCTGGCTCCAGCAGAAAGCCCAACAAAAACAGAAAGCACAATAACAANCGGACACGAAGGCCNAACAGTCGAAACAAACCCAGAACAGACAGCAGAGATGCAGGNCGAAAACACTCAACTGCAGATGACAGCGANCANCTAGACGGCACCATCAAATGGTACAACCGACGAAAAAGCTATGGTTTCATCGTCGACAGCTCAGGGGAAGAAATCTTTTTCCATCANCAAGAATTAGAATTGGTGAANGGGAAANCACCNATGGTGGATAAAGGNTTATCAGTGAAATTTCATAAAACCCTNACTGAAAAAGGGCCTCAAGCCCAAAGAGTTCGAATAGTCNANTAANTCTATTACGTTATGAAAGTCAAGGAACTGATCGCTTCTAGAATAGAGGCTGCTTTCGATCAAGTAGGTTTAACAGGACCTGCAATAGTACAAACCACTAGCTCTCCAAAACTTGGAGATTTTCAAGTAAACGGAGTCATGGCGGCAGCCAAGAAAGCCAANCTTGACCCCANCGAAAAGGCNAAAGAGGTCATAGAAGCTGNAAANCTNGAGGATATCGCNTTAGAAGTATCCTTNGCANANCCAGGCTTTATTAATATCAAATTAGCCCCNGANTTTCTNAAACANCTNGCTCCCGATAAAATTACNCAGGACGACCAAGCACTAAACATTGTCGTCGATTATTCAGCCCCGAATCTCGCCAAGGAAATGCACGTCGGTCACTTAAGGAGCACGATAATAGGCGATAGCATGGCCAATATACTGGAGTCAAAAGGNCATAATGTTATTCGNCAAAATCATGTNGGAGATTGGGGGACTCAGTTTGGCATGCTTTTAACTTATATGCATGAACAAGGACACGCCTCNCATCTNTTAGCGGATCTAGAGGATTTTTATCGCTCNGCAAAAAAGCAATTCGATTCAGACGAAGACTTCAGCAACAGGAGCAGAGAGGCCGTGGTTAATCTGCAAAGCGGCAAAGCATTTGAATCTGAACACTGGAAAACCTTTATTGAGACCTCGATGTCTCACTGCGAAGAAATTTATGAAAAGTTGAGAGTTGGACTCAATAGCAGCCATGTTCGAGGAGAAAGCTCCTATAACGCAGCTTTACCCGAAGTAATTAATATTTTTAAGGAAAGCAATTTACTTGAAGAGTCCGAAGGCGCTCAATGCATCTTTTTTGAGGGACAGAAATCCCCTCTGATCGTTCAAAAGGCAGANGGTGGGTTCTTATACGCGACCACTGATCTCGCTGCTATTAGATACCGAGTTAATGAGCTCGAGGCTAATCGAATCCTCTANTTTGTCGATTCACGACAATCTCTGCACTTCCGGCAAATATTCGCAGCAATTGAGTTGGCCGATTTGAATCCTAAGGGGGCNTCCCTTGAGCATATGGCATTCGGCACTATGCTAAATGAAGAGGGTAAACCCTTTAAAACAAGAGAAGGCGGGCTAATNAAATTAAAACCTCTGATTGAGGAAGCCATTNNCAGAGCNACTCGCACAGTTTTGGAAAAGAACCCAGAAATCTCAGAACATAAGGCTCAAGAAATCGGAGAAATAATCGGTATAGCGGCAATCAAGTACGCAGATCTATCAAAAAATAGAACTAATGATTATNTTTTTGATTGGGACCAAATGCTGTCGCTCGAAGGAAATACAGCGCCATATCTTCTTTACGCTTATACACGAATACAAAGTTTGATTACCAGAAGTGGTAGAAGCGAGCGAGATCTTGTCNAGATGGTTGCTCCAGAAGANGAGTCAGAAAGACTANTGTGTGTTGAGTTGATCAAACTCGATGANGTGGTGGACCAAGTGGCGAAGGACGGATACCCTCATCTTCTGTGCAACCATCTATATTCTGTTGCAACCACTTTCAACCAATTTTACGAACAATCTGCAATACTTAACCAGCCAGAAGAGACAATGCTGCGCAGACTTTCATTAACTCACGCCACCGGAAGAACTCTCCAAAAAGGTTTGTCTCTACTGGGAATCGATGTCGTCGACAAGATGTAGTTTAGGGGTAGTTATGACTTATTTGGTTCAGGCATATAATAGGTTGATAGACTTTGGACAAACTCATCCAATGCCCGCTCCTGCTTAGACTCGGCTTTTTCAACCCAGGCCTTGAGGCTAGCCAACACTTCAGTCACATCATTACCTCTTTGTTTCCATATTTCTTCCAACTCCAGCCTCAAGTCATAGATTATTTTGATTTTGGCGTTCGTCTCCAGGAGCCGGCTTATTTTAAGTCGCTTTCCTTTATCCAAGAGAATTTCATCCACAGCTAATAATTTTCTGGCCTTCTTTAAGAGTCTGCGTCCCTGCTTATCAGCTTTGATATACTCAGCTTTAACGATCGGACCAATTACTTCTTCTGAATAAGTAGCCATAACATTGAATCGATCATTTAGAAGAGCCCAAACATTATCGGAATCCAAAGATTTTTTCTTTTGATTTCTCTGAACCACCGGGCCCTGCGATACCACAGAAGCCATTCCCATGAAGCAAAATAGTTTGATCCAAAACCAACCGATATCAAACTCGTACGCTTTTCGAGACAACTTAGCAGAATTCGGGTAAGTGTGATGATTATTGTGTAATTCTTCGCCACCTATAAGCAGGCCCAAAGGAAAAATATTCCGGGACGCATCAGGTGACTCAAAGTTTCTGTATCCGACAGAGTGACCAACCCCGTTAATAATTCCGGCGGCAAAAAAAGGAATCCATATCATCTGGATTGCCCAAACAGTTACACCCAAAAGCCCAAAAAGAAACAGATTGATCATAAGCATCAGGCCGATTCCAAGTGAGTTATGGCGATACAGGTTCCTTTCTAACCAATCGTCAGGGCAGCCCCGACCGTACCGCCTAAGAGTTTCCTGATCTGCTATTGCCGACTTATAAGTCTCCACTCCTTCCCAAAGGATCGTTGTCAACCCCTGTCTCACCGGACTATGTGGATCTTCTTTTGTCTCGCATTCGGCATGATGCTTACGATGAACAGCCGTCCACTCGCGTGTAACCTGACCCGTAGTTAACCATAACCAAAATCTAAAAAAGTGAGAAATAGGGGCNNTCAACAACAANGATCTATGAGCGGAAAAACGATGTAGGTAAACGGTTACGGATACTATCGTGATATGTGTAACNACCAACAGATAGATGGCGATTTCGGAAAAAGATAAACCCAACATTCCATGAATGGACCAGTTCAACATAGATTAATAAAACCTACTGAGGNTTAAGGAGATTAGATTTTGTCATATAATCGGAAAAATAACAGGGATCTTGGGTCGAGCTAAAATTCGACAAAAAGGTATGGCGATGACCTCTTGCTCAAAATATGATCTATTGATCGAACCTGGCGAACTTCTGAACTTTTCGGGAGACAACCTGAAGATCTTCGACTGTCGGGCAGACCTCTCGGATACAGATCTTGGCTACAAAAAGTTCTTAGAGAGTCACATTTCTAAATCACAATATTTATCCCTAGAAAAAGATCTAAGCAGGAACCCGGGAAACCGAGGAAGGCACCCTCTGCCAACAAAAGAAAGCTGGATAAACACGATTCGAAGCTTCGGGATCGATAATTCTGATCAAGTAGTCCTTTACGACGAGACNGGGGGCTCCNTTGCAGCACGCGCCTGGTGGATGTTTAGGTGGGTTGGTCACGAAAAGGTCGCGTTGCTTAATGGCGGTTGGCAAGCTTGGGANGGNCCAAAAAGTTCCNGATTTANCCCAAAGCCCTNTAGAAGCAACTTTAAGATCAAAAGCACTCTCACCAAACTGATAACTATGCAGAAGCTAAAAACCAACGANTCCGCACAACTAGTTGATGCTCGCAGTCTTGAAAGATGGTCGGGAGAAAAAGAACCTATAGACCGAGTAGCTGGACATATNCCCANTGCAGTTTGCTACCCATTTACAGAAAACCTAGAGGATGGCAATCGTTTCAAGTCTGAGACAGAATTGCGTCTCCGCTTCCAAGATCTAAAAGAGCCAATCGTATGCTACTGTGGTTCAGGGGTAACCGCAGCACACAATATCTTGTCTTTAAAGATCGCTGGGTTTTCGGAGCCCACCTTATACGCAGGGTCTTGGTCAGAGTGGATTGAATACGATGAGAATCCCATAGCGCGTAACTAGAGATGCTTGAAGAACCAAAAATCTCCTGGATTAACGGTCAGCCATTCTCAGATAAATATCAGGACATCTACTTTTCTTCAGACGCTGCCTCTGAAGTCGAGCGAGTCTTCATCAACCCTACTACATTTGACGATTTATCCCGTACAAAGCCACAAATTACCACCTTAGAATTGGGCTTTGGAGCTGGGTTAAACTTTTGCGTAACTGCCCAAAGGTTTCTTGATCAAAAGGCTAATGGCCGCCTGCACTTTATTTCATTCGAAAAACACCCTTTTTCAAAGAAGGACTATGCAAAAACTTTCGCAAATTTAGATCGCGCCATCCCATTTAGTTCTAATCTTATTGACCAGGCGCCTGCGCTTTTACCTGGTTGGCATAGGCGTTCATTTGTCGGAGGCAAGATTAGCTTAAGTATTTTTTACGGAGAAGCTATAGAAGGGTTGAGAGACATAACAAACAGGCACAAAATTCCTATCGATTTTTGTTTTTTAGATGGCTTCAACCCTGCCCATAATCCAGACCTGTGGTCAGACGAAATTCTTCTAGAGATCACAAAGAACCTTCGTACAGATTCGCAGCTAACAACTTACACCGCAGCTGGCAAGATAAAAAGGGAATTGAAAAAACTTGGTTTTGAAATAACAAAAGTTGATCAACGACCTATTAAAAGGGAGAGCATCTTTGGTGTTTATAAAGGCCCTACTTTCAAACAAGCACCTCCTAGTCCAAGAGAAGTCCATATCTTGGGAGCTGGTATTGCTGGCGCTACCGTCGCCAGACAACTAGCTGAAGCGGCCGTGGATGTGCAGCTTTGGGATCCCAACGGACCAGGTTTTGGGGCTTCACGAATAAGCGCTAGCCTACTGCATGGCCGACTGCTTGGAGATCAAACTGCCGATGCCGATTTTAGAGTTAATGCATTCCATTACTCTAACAATTTTTTGAAGGCTTACTCGAGCTTCAAACAGTGCGGGGTATTGCAAATCAACGGGTCGAATATGAGCACAGATAAAATGCTCAGGATAAAAAAGGCATATCCCTACTCAGACGACTGGCTGCAATTATTAGATCGTAAGGAGATCGAAGAGGTGTCAGGAGTAAAAGTTAAAAGCAAAAATGCTCTCTGGTTTCCGGATGGGGGCACCGTCGATCTACCTCGACTATGTCAAGAACTACTTAACCACCCCAATATTCACTTAAACCTCCGACAGCCCGAGCTAGACTCCCGCGCGGTCAAAGTAATTGCCACGGGCGCTCATAGCCTTTCGGAATATCCTAGGAATCATCTAGAGACTTATCGCATAGAAGGACAAATCGATTTCGTGAAGACAAAAGTTACTCCGTTTTCGCCAATTGTTGGAGATGGTTACCTAGTACCGGTTGAAAACAACTTATGCGCCATTGGTGCTACCTACGAATACCAGGAATTGTCTCCAAATGTCGCTACAAAACAAAATTTACTCAGAAACTTTCCAATTCAATTGCTCTCATCTATAAGGTATGAAAGAGGAGCTCGTTGTGTCTCAAGCGACAGAGTTCCGGTAATTGGAGAGTTTTCAAACAATTGTTGGATTTCAAACGCACATGGTTCCTTGGGAACATCTTCCGCCCCTCTAGCCGCATCCATCATTTCTAGTAATCTCTTGGGATGGATCCCCCCAATTAACCGTGATGTTGAGAAAATTTTGGTCCCTCACCGATTTAAAGAACGCCAGAATCGAAGAGGCGAGCTCAAATCAACAAAATCGTTCATAAAGTGATTACTCTCACACTCATAACATTTTCCAACGAGCGCAAATTAAACAATAGCTCTTCATCAGGTTCCTGCTCTATATCGATCAAATTATAGGCAAGCTCTTCTCGGCTTTTATTAGTCAAGTCTGCAACATTAGCATTCTTACTAGCCAGCAATGATGTNATCTGTCCCAACATCCCNGGCACNTTTNTATTCACCACTGCTAANCTACTACCAACNCGTCTGTTCATCGAAACTGTCGGGAAATTGACCGAATTAACGATGTTACCGGTTTCTAAAAATTCAACTAGTTGATCAACAGCCATCTCGGCACAATTCTCTTCAGCTTCGACAGTACTAGCTCCNAGGTGCGGAGTAAAAANAACAGACTCATTGTTAAGNAATTCNGTTACTGGGAAATCTGANACATATTTTCTCACCACACCTCNCTGAATTGCTTTAATNACTGCTTGGTTATCAACGATNGGTTCTCTTGCAAAATTAAGGATAACCAGGCCTGGTTTAGCATTTTTAAGTATATCGGCATCAACCAAGCCNCGAGTTTCCTCTAACAGTGGTACATGCAAACTAATAAAATCTGCATCGGCAAACAGATCTTCGATCGTATTTTTTCGCTCCACNTCAGAGGGAACCCGCCATGCNGCNTCTACCGAGAGCGCTGGATCGAAGCCCGTNACTGTCATTCCAATATCGAGACCAGTTCTGGCAACAGCNGAACCGATTGCGCCTAGACCGGCGACGCCTAACACTTTTCCTTTGAGCTCATAACCCTTAAAAAGNTTCTTATTCTNTTCTACTANCTCTTCCAGTTCGTTGGCGCTAANATNGTCTTTTAAAGATCCGACATAAGACATCCCGCCAACNACATCTCTAGCGCTAACAAGTAAGGAAGTCAGGACTAANTCCTTTACCGAGTTTGCATTGGCCCCTGGGGTGTTAAAGACCACTATTCCCCGCTTGCTGCATTCCTCCAANGGTATGTTATTGACTCCGGCACCAGCTCTCGCAACAGCNAGGAGTTCCTGATTCAACTCCGAAACTTGCAANGCATGGCTCCGAAGTAAGATTGCGTCAGCCGTANCCATCTCTTCCGAAACTANATATCTATCTTTCGAAAAACGATCTAGTCCTTTATTCGATATTGCATTAAAGGTCTTTATATGACGCATGGCGGCTAATCTCAGTGTGGGTCGAAAGCGGGCCAACATAAGCTTGGTACAAGACCAAGTCAAGCGGCTTGCAAACTCGTGTACTTCTAGCGTTTTGCCCAGAGCCATTCATCCTTAACCCAACTNTACAATTTCTCTATAGATGAGAGCAGATGAGTCCTTTGGCCTAAACTCAGCTAAAGCTCGTTGATGCGTTTCTCTGTTAGAGAAAGTCCTAGTAATTCCATTCAATAATAAATCAACGGTGAGTTCTTCTTCTTGTAAAACACATCCAAAATTGTTGTCCGACACAAAACGAGCGTTCTCAATCTGGTCACCCCGAGATACTCTTCTTGAGAGAGGAACAAAAACACAAACTTTCTTCAAAGAGAGCAATTCCAGCAATGCGTTTGCGCCAGCTCGAGAAACAACCAAGTCAGCCGCCGCTAAAAAGTCTCCCCAATTGTCCNAAACATACTCTTTTTGAATGTAACCGCTTTTGTTTATTGGAGCCAAATTACCTCTNCCACAAACATGAAGAACATTAAAGTCCTCGGTTAATNGNTCCAATCCCTGACGAATCTNGTCATTCAAAAATTTTGCTCCCAAACTCCCTCCGGTNACNAACAACANGGGCTTCGTGTTACCNAAATCTAAGAGCGCTCTGCCTCGATCGGCATGCCCAGAGAGAATCTCNTGCCGGATTGGAGAACCTGTATTCACTATCTTATATTTGAGCCTCTTATCCANAGCTCCAAGAGTNGGAAACGTTGTGCAATAGGTNTTCAANANTCTTAACGAAATTCGATTAGCCAAACCTGGAGAACTATCAGACTCGTGAGCNAGTATAGGTACTCTTAAAACCCATCCTGCAACAACAACGGGTAGTGAAACGAAGCCTCCCTTAGAAAAAATCACGTCAGGTTTAATCCTAATCACAATCATGAGGGAATTTATAATCCCCAGAAAAAAGCTAAAAAAGTCGAGCACGTTTTTAAGGGTAAAGTAACGGCGAAATTTACCAGTGGGTATCGAGAAGTAATTGAGCTCAATACCNGATAACAAGGTTTCTTCTAGGCCACTCCTACTCCCAATAAAACTTACTTTCCAGCCGGCTTTTAAGCACTCTTCAATAACAGGGATTGCGGGAAGGACATGACCGGCTGTACCACCTCCTGTGACCAACACATGTTTCAATAGCCAAGGACCTCTTTGAATANGGGGATCGTTAAAAGCTGCTTTTTGACGAGCATGACATCNGCCAGTNTTTCAAAATCACTAATTAGAGCATGCATGTCNCNGGGACCATGGGAAAGCCAATAATTAATGACATTCGCAGAAAGGTGAAATCCTCTTGAAGTTGCTCTTTCTATCAAAAAAGTTGATTTATGACTGTCCTNCAACTCCTTNATTTGAAAGGCCATTAAGGCCCTTANACGAGACCCTAAATCTGGCACAACAAATTNAGTNACCAANGCNGANGATTTATGAGACACCAANAGNGTTCCTTTTATCTCGACTAACCTTTGATAAATATCGAACAATATCAACTCNAAATCTTTNTGACCNAGATATANATCAATATCNTCAATCGCCACTGTCTCNCCATGCTTTAACGCAAGNTTCAAGGGCATGTATCTCTCAGACCGTAAATCAGACAAACTTTCACATCCTATATAGTGTGACTTTTTNTTCTTTTCACGGTCATCTTGAAGACACTTGGCACGCAGCAAGTGAGACCGTCCATTGGCCTTTCGTCCATATATCCAAAACCCACTAAATTGGTCGGCCGAATTACGTAACTGCTTGATAAGTTCTCCATTGCNCCCTAANACAAANTTGTCNAAGGTTTGCTCTGAATACTGGTCCACTGGNAGCGTATATTGTTTAGCCATTAATTTGGATTATCCCGCTCTTCANTCTCAAAGCGCCTCATGTTNGATCTCTGATTAAGCGCTTTACGGGTCCAAACGAGCACATACTGTACTCCTGATAAAATCCCTAGGGCTGCGAGAGTAAAGAATAAAAATGGGTCTAGTAATGGCTGCAAATACGTCGTGAACCCTGGAAATCTTGCCAGATAAAGGACAATTACGGTCAACGCAATAATCTGAAAAGCCGTGTTGACTTTGCTGAGCATCGTAGGAGCTATTTCTAACTCTTTGTACAAGACGCGGTAGGCGATCGCTCCACCAAAAATAACAAGGTCTCTACCCAAAACTATAGCCGCNACCCAAGTGGGAATTTGTGCTTGTATTGCCAGAACCAAAAAACAAGACGCAATCAAAAATTTGTCGGCAATCGGATCAAGAATAGATCCTAATCGAGTTTTCCAATCAAATGCCCGAGCTAGATAACCATCCAAAGCATCACTAATTCCAGCTATTACCAATAAATAAAAAGCTTCTCTGAANTGACTAAAATAGAGNAACCATAGTGTAGGNAAAATGACCAAAATTCGNCAAATAGTCAAAAAATTAGGGATCTGTTTCGCACCAATCATCTAATTAANGCCTTCTCCNATTTTGAACCCCAGNCCGGGACCTCTATAAAAAGGGTTCTCAACTAAAACTTTCCGTTTANCAAGCAATTCAACAATTTTNTTCTCCGATGCTCNTGTGGAGATACTAAACACGACTNGATCAACCGATAATTTCTCCAAGAAGAACGTATCAATAAATTCCAAATCCTCAAAAATATTCTTTAATCGAACATATTCGTGAACAGAGTCTATCCCGGTAACAACCCATTGATACTCCTGCTGTTCTAGAGCAAAGACAGCATCATTTGCAACAACCGCATCCACCACCAAATCAATCCCTAGCTCCGCAGCTTCCTGAACAGTCAAACTCTTAAAATCGGCAGTCAGGAATTCATCATCAAACCAAAATTCCCACCGCCCTTCAAAGAATGGCTCATCCATGGAAAATTCCATCTCTTTAACCTTTCCCACCAGGTAAATATCCGCAGCATACCTCGTCGAAGCTTGATCGATTTGATGTGCAATTCCAGACATTAACTCTTTATATGATACAAGGCTTCGGTCTTTAACATCCATTATCGGCAATTCAACTTCAATCCCTCTTGCCATCGCCCTTTCACGAAGATGTCGAACAAAGCCATGGCTATCACTACTACTCAGGATCTCCTGTGAGGAATGATCTAAAGCCAGCCAAATAACAACTCTGGGCCTCACACTCCACCAATAAGGCAATTTAGCTTCACCAATTAAGTCCAAGATTAAATACTTATCAAAGTCATACGTGATNAGAAATCCGTCTCCTTCATTATTAGGCTTGTACGAAAATCCCGAATAAAAGGCAGCCGGCCCATTTAGAGCCTCCTTGATTTTTAGCGAGCGGGGGACATTTCGCAAACCTGTTACCTTCGTTAGAAGCCCAATCAAGGCATCCTTAGCAACCGAATCCCTTTCAACAGAGGACTGCGAATCTACTTGTCGTTCTACCAGATACAATTCGCCATCAGCCTCCCCCCAACAAAAAACTGGTAGATTGAGGATCATTACGCAAAGAAGACACTTGACCAAATGGTGCATCCGTTCCTCTTTCAATCTCTATTCCTTAGCCTTATTTAAAACTTCGTCTGCTCAAATCATATTACATTTTAAATATCTAAAATGATCGAGTTCCTATAGTATTCCTGCCGAGTTTCTGAGCGATTTTGCGAAAGGACCCAGATAATTGCCAAACGAGGATTTCGGAAAACAAGGGGGTATCTCGTATAGAGATGCCGGCGTGGACATAAATGCTGGCTCAAAACTTGTAGACCGGATAGGACCGATAGTAAAGGCTACTCAGAATACTGATCTTCAATTAAGCAGCATAGGTGGTTTCGCCGCTCTCACACAGCTNCCCGCGCATTATAAACAACCAGTCTTAGTGTCTGGCACAGACGGAGTTGGCACTAAACTGGAATTAGCAGAAAAATTTGGCCGGCACGAAACCATCGGTCAGGACCTTGTTGCAATGTGTGTGAACGATGTTTTAGTTTGCGGAGGTGAGCCTTTAATTTTTCTGGACTACTTCGCCACTGGCAAACTCGATATTGACCTTGCCGCCGAGGTCATCAAAGGCATAGCAAAGGGTTGTCAAATAGCAAAGTGCTCTCTTGTTGGCGGAGAAACCGCTGAGATGCCCGGTTTTTACCAGGGTTCACAATACGATCTAGCTGGATTTTGTGTGGGAATCGTAGAAAAAGACAAAATCATTAATGGAGCTGAAATAACAAAAGGCGACAAAATCATCGGTCTGCCAAGCAGCGGTCCTCATAGCAATGGATTTTCCTTAATCCGGAAAATCCTAGAGCTGAAAGAAATCGAAAGTTCAGATCTCATTGATGAGATGATGAACCCCACAAAAATCTACGTGCGCAGCGTGCTTGCTCTTTTACAGAAAATAAAGGTTAAAGGGATGGTCCATATTACAGGTGGGGGTTTTTATGAAAATATCCGAAGAATCCTACCCAGCCAACATCTATCAGCAAAAATTGATCTCTCAGCTTGGGAGAGACCTCAAATTTTTAAATGGCTTCAAGATGCAGGACGCGTCGATGAACGCGAGATGCTAACAACTTTCAATTGCGGCATAGGTTACCTAATCATAGTGAGTTCAGAGGACGCTGAAAAAACAACAGAAATTTTAGCGCTCGAACAAGAAGAACCTTTGTTAGTTGGGGAGATAGTTTCTTCTGACTCGCCAGCTAATTCTAACCAAATACTCATTTAACCCTGAATTCAAGTAGCTGACCACACGGCCGCTAAGGTTTAGGCAAAGTCACTCCTGTCTGCCCCTGGTATTTCCCATTTCTATCTTTGTAGGTGATTTCACAACGCTCGTCAGACTCAAAGAACAGCATTTGAGCTACGCCCTCGTTCGCATATATTTTCGCTGGCAAAGTTGTGGTGTTAGAAAATTCTAGCGTAACATGTCCTTCCCACTCAGGTTCCAAAGGCGTGACATTAACAATAATGCCACACCGGGCGTAAGTAGATTTCCCCAAACATATAGTTAAAACGTTCTCCGGAATTCGGAAGTATTCGACGGTACTGGCGAGCGCGAAAGAATTCGGCGGGATGACACAAGTTTCCCCAGACACGTCCACAAAACTATTCTCACTGAACGCTTTCGGATCGACCGTAGCGGAATGAATATTAGTAAATACCTTAAAATCATTGGCGCAACGAACATCATAGCCATAGCTCGATGTACCATAAGAGATAACTTTATCTTCGCCTCTCGTTCTTATTTGTTTAGCCTCAAATGGTTCAATCATCCCGCTCTTGGCTTTTTCGATAATCCATCGATCCGATTTTATCGTCATAGAAGTTCCTAAATTTAATCCTCAACCACACTTATTTCTGGGGAAGCTGTTTTTTTTGGCCACAAGCTCGCNGCAATAAATCGGGCCGCTTTTCTAAAACTCTCATCCGCATATTGCGAGCTATTCCCTTTCACAACGGACTCACCCGAATCCATTTTTGCTCTGATTTCCATAGCCAGAGGCACCTGAGAGATTAAAGGAACATCCCAGTTATCCGAGACATGAGAACCGCCATCCTGCCCAAAAATATGACTTTCATGGCCACATTTTTCGCAAACATGAAAACTCATATTTTCGATAATACCCAGTATCGGCACATCGACTTTTAAGAACATTTCAATGCCCTTAATCGCATCCTGCAACGCTATATCCTGAGGCGTGGTAACAATAACAGCCCCATCGACAGCCACCTTCTGTGACAACGTAAGTTGTATGTCGCCAGTTCCTGGAGGCATATCGACAATCAGATAATCCAGTTCACCCCATAACGTCTGCAGTAACATCTGCTGCAATGCACCCGAAGCCATTGGGCCTCTCCATACCATCGGTGTTTTATCATTCACCAAAAAAGCCATGGACATAGTTCGGATTCCCTTGACCCTGACAGGTTCAAAAAACTTTTCTTCTTTTATATTTGGACGAATATTGTCATCAACCCCCAACATCATTCCAATGCTCGGACCGTAAATATCTGCATCGAGCAATCCTACACGAGCGCCTTGTTGCTCGAGCGCGAGAGCCACATTTACAGCACAGGTCGACTTACCGACTCCCCCTTTGCCAGAGGCGACAGCTATTACTCGACCAACTTCATAGAAACTTCGATCTTTTGGACGATCAAAAACTAATTCCAACTCCAAATCGGGAGTATTCAAAAAGTTCGAGAGAGACTTCTGAAATTCGTTAGTCAATCCATCAACTGGGTAACCCAAACCAACCTTTACGCTAGATCCGGAAAACTTGATCGACGCACCTAAATCACCCCATGTTTTCCCCAAAATTGGATCTACAAATTCTTCTAATCGCATTTAATCTTCTTTTACCTTCAAAGAGGTGATTATAACTGTATTGGTTCACCGATAGTGCTTTCTTTGTCTGTATAAGAAAGACTCACGTTGTTAGAATGCAATTTCCCTAATGGTTGCTGATCCAAAATGCCTAGAAAAATATTCGTCACCAGCGCCTTACCTAACGCAAACGGGCCCATCCACTTGGGCCATATGTTGGAGCACATCCAAACAGACATCTGGGTCAGGTTTCAGCGTATGAGAGGTCATGAGGTCATCTATGCTTGTGCAGATGATACTCACGGAACGGCGACCATGCTTAAGGCCGAAGAAGAGGACACGACTCCGGAAGAATTAATCGAGAGAGTCCGAGTAGAACACCAACTAGACTTCGAGAACTTCTTGGTCAGCCATGACAACTATTACTCAACACATTCAGAAGAAAACCAATACTACTCAGAGCTGATATACAAAAAACTGAAAGAAAAAGGTCTGATAATAAAGAAAGATGTCGAACAACTGTTTGATAAACACAAAGGCCTTTTTTTAGCAGACCGATTTATTAAAGGAACTTGCCCGAAATGCCATGCCGAAGATCAGTATGGAGACAACTGCCAGGTCTGCGGAGCTACTTATGATGCAACAGAGCTACTCAACTCCCGATCGGTATACAGCGGCGAACCTCCCGAGCTAAAAAAATCGGAACACTTTTTCTTTGATCTAGCTCAATTTGGGGAGTTTCTGAAAGATTGGTTGAGTCAAAACCCGGTTAGAAATGAAGTGGCGAATAAATTAAGAGAGTGGTTAGAAGATGGTCTTCGTCCATGGGATATTTCTAGAGATGCACCTTATTTTGGTTTTCAAATACCAGGGGAAGACGAAAAGTTTTTTTACGTCTGGATGGATGCTCCCATTGGGTACCTGGCTAGTCTTAAGAACTGGTGTGACAAATCAAAGCTTTCTAATATCGAGGATTATTGGGCGCATAATTCACCCGCCGAGGTTCATCACTTTATTGGGAAAGATATCATTAATTTTCATGCGCTTTTCTGGCCAGCAGTTCTTGAAGGCTCGGGATTTCGAAAGCCTACAAAAGTTCACGTACACGGATTTCTCACAGTGAATGGTGTCAAGATGTCGAAATCAAGGGGCACATTCATCACCGCAAAAACCTATAGCGAACTTTTTGACCCAGAATATCTTCGTTAT
>PBUF01000075.1 GCA_002727775.1 Gammaproteobacteria bacterium | reverse complement strand
GCCTCGTCCGCGTATGAAGTCCATATCTTGGAGCCGTTAACCAGATAGTAGTCTCCTTGGTCTTCAGCTTTGGTTTGAAGGCCGGCCAGGTCTGAACCAGAACCGGGCTCTGAATAACCTTGGCACCAGCGAATTTCGCCTCTGGCGATTTGAGGTAGGTAATGCAGTTTTTGCTCTTCGCTGGCGAATTCGAGCAATGCGGGTCCTAGCATCCATATACCAAAACTTTGCAAAGGCGAGCGAGCCCTAATGCGACCCATCTCTTGCATAAGCACCTTGTCTTCGTCGGCTGAAAGGCCTCCGCCGCCGTACTCTTGTGGCCACCGTGGAACGGTCCAACCCTTTTCGGCCATGCGCTCCATCCAGATTTTAGAATCTGGGTTTACCCATTCTTGCTTTCTGCCACCCCAAATAACCTCTTCTTCTGGTGTCGGCGTACGCATTGATTGAGGACAGTTTTCTTCGAGCCAGCTTCGGGTTTCTTTTCTAAATTCTTCTAGGTTGGACATAATTACTCGTCTGCATCATTTCTGACTCTATTTTAAACAAACCAAGCTGAGCAAACTAGGACAATAAGCTATAGTTGCAAGCGATCGAGTTTTTTTATGAGGGGCAAGATTTTGGGGGAGACTGGTAGAGAGGCTTTCAGAAAGACTATGGGCCAGTTTTGTACTGGCGTGGTTGTAGCAACGGCTTTCCATGATAAACAGCCCATAGGTTTGACTCTGCAATCCTTTGTGTCGATCTCTCTAGAGCCATTGCTCGTTGCGATCTCTCCAGGGAAAAATTCTGTTACCTGGCCTCTCATCAGAGAGGCCGGCAGTTTCTGTATTAATATCCTAGCTCAGGATCAGCAGATCGTATGTGAGACCATGTCTAAGAGCGGGAAAGATAAATTTACGAGTATTGATTGGGGTCCAAGTGACAATGGTTTTCCCGTTTTCCCCGGGAATATAGCCACGATTGAGTGTGATGTTGAGAGTGAATACGAAGCGGGAGATCANACGATTGTGATAGGCCGNGTAACTGATTTCGAGCTTAACGANCACGAAAAANATCCTCTGGTNTTTTTNAGGGGAGCGTATGGAACTGTCATTTGAATAAANGATGGAGTTGGATATGAATTTGTCGACACGGGTTTGTGAGATTTTGGAAATTGAAAAGCCAATTGTTTTGGCNGGCATGGGAGGCGCGAGTTGCCCTGCATTGGCAGCGGCAGTCTCTAACGCGGGAGGNTTGGGNGTTCTTGGGGCAGCNGGATGTGGCCCNTCNATGCTGAGAGATTGGATCCGAGAGACGCGCGANCTNACAGATAAACCCTTTGGGGTCGATACGNTGCTTCCNGCTTCTGTTAGGAGAGCTAACTATGATGANCNAGAGGGCCCNACNCCNCAGGATNTGATACCAGANCGNCAGGAATTCGCGCGTGAATTTATGGAGAAAGAAGGCCTCGATGCTTCTGATCTTGAGACTTTGCAGAGCCTCCAGAGAAAAACGATTCCTGGGGAACCGGCTCCATTAACCAAAGAGTTTTTTGAAGCCCAGATGGAAGTTGTGATCCAAGAGCGNGTGCCNGTNTACGCNTCTGGTTTGGGAAATCCGGGNCCATGGATGACCGATTTGAGNGCTAATGGAACGAAGGTCATGGCTGTAGTGGGCGCTGTTCGACACGCGATTCAGGTCAAATCCTCTGGCTTGGANATTATAGTTGCACAGGGACACGATGGCGGNGGNCATAATTCNCCNATTGGTACTATGGCGCTGATACCCCAGGTGGTTGATGCGGTGGGNGATACTCCTGTTCTGGGTGCTGGGGGTATTGTTGATGGTAGGGGCATTGCGGCAGCGATCATGCTCGGCGCAGAAGGGGTTTGGATTGGTTCGGCTTTTCTAGCCTCGGAAGAGGCAAATATCTTTGATTTTCAGAAGGAGGCCATTGTCGAGGCGACCGAGGAGGGTACCTCTGTCTCCAGAACTGTCACTGGTAAACCTGCCCGCATTATCAAAAGTAAGTGGACTGAGCATTGGGTTAGAGAGGAGGTCGATCCTCTACCGATGCCTTTTCAAGGTCAAATTTCNGGACCGGTTATGGCGGCCNCNAATCGAGATGGNAGAGGCGATATCAATCCTGGATTCGCNGGNCAAGGGATCGGCATGATTAAAGCGGTTCGNCCTGCCAAAGACATTTTTGACGAATTAGTCTATGGNTCAGAGCAGGCCCTCGCGAGGACATCAAACCTGCTGAGCTAGTTTTTCAAATAACGAATCAGGATCCTTGAAAATANNNGCAGGTCTTCCTAGTGGTCATAAAGCTGATAGCGAANAACTAGGGTAGNTGGATTAATTAGTTTGCTAANTGCTCGAGNCACTCCCAATGTAAAGCTCCAACGTCTCCGTTTGGGTTGATTGGCTGAATACACACGTGCGAAGCACCCGCGTCGAAGTGTTCTTGAATTCGAGATTTTATCTGTTCGACTTTGCCCCAGGCGAAGGTGGTGTCGATGAACTTGTCCGAACTTTGGCTGATGTCTTCTTCGCTGAGGCCCATCCGAAGCCAGTTGTTTCTATAGTTAGGTAGCGTTTGGTACATCGCGGCTGCTTTTCGGGCTAGATCNCGCGCTTTAGAAGGGTCTTCCTCTAAAACGACTTTTTGTTCGACACAGAGCCAGGCGTCTGGCCCCATGATTGATCGTGCAGTTTCCGTGTGGTCTGGCGAGGAAAAATAGGGGTGGGCTCCATTACAATGTTCTGCTGCGAGCTCGAGCATTTTAGGACCTAACGCCGCTATAACGGTGGGGGGTGTTTCTGAATGAGTAAGGGCCATGTAAGGTGAGCTTTTCATTTTCTCCAGATAATCCTTCATGGTTTGAACCGGCGGACCATATTTCAAGCCTCTGACGCCTTCTACTAAGGGTTTGTGAGAGACTCCAAGCCCGAGAAGAAATCGGCCATCAGATTGCTCTGCAAGTGTATGCTGAGCAGACAATGTCGCNCCAGGCTCTCGGTTGTAGATGTTTGCGATTCCCGTCGCGACGACTAATTTTTCGGTATTAGCTAGNAACCATGAAGCGAGGACCATTGGGTTTTTTCCGACTGCCTCNGGTAGCCAAAGNGCACTGTATCCAAGCTTCTCAATTTTTTTAGCCGTTTCCGCAGACTGGCTACTGTTTAAGGGGTCGAGAAAGAACCACACTCCTAGTTTCCCTAGATTCATCNGTTTTCTCCTGTCTTTGCTNTTCGCAACTAATTGCCAGAAAANTTNCCTGGCCNCCTTTCGGCGACCGCCCTGATGCCCTCGTAAGCATCTTGAGTTCCTCTGAGTCTTTGTTGTTCAGAGAGTTCGTGTTTTGTTATCTCNCTAACCTGACGCTCCATGTCTGCCTGCATTGTCGCCCTCACAGAAGAAATCGCAAGGGGCGCGTTTTCGGCGATTTCTGAGGCGAGGCTAATGGCTTCTTTTCTCACGTTTTCTGGNGAGACTAGTTTATCAANCAAACCCAGATCCAGTGCGGCTGGNCCGGATATTCTNNTGCCTGTGAGTAACAATCGNTGAGCATTTTGTGTGCCGACTAGTCTAGGTAGAGTGNGCGTGATACCGAANCCTTGNTGNAGACCNAGTTTAACGAAGTTNGCTGAAAAACGAGTTTGTTCAGATCCAACTCTAAAGTCTGCGACCAGGGCCAGTCCAAAACCTCCTCCTATTGCAGNCCCATGAACAGCGGCGACAATGGGTTTGCGACANGCAAATAACTTAGCGGCTTCNGTATAGAGTTTACCGGTNGTATTTTGGAACCCTTTTTCGGTAAAATCGTCGCTCCCTGATTCATCAGGCTGACCAGAACCGAAGTTTGCTCCCGCGCAAAAGGATTTGCCTTCAGACGCAAGTACGATTGNTCTGCAATTTGAGTCATGGCCTAGTATGTCGAAGGCTTTNGATAGCTGCTGAATTAGAACTAAGTCAAAAAAGTTGTGNGGCGCGCGCTGTATTTCGACAGTTGCGATCAGGTTTTCGACAGAAACTTGGATGTCGGTGAAATCGTTCATGATGCAATGAGTATTTTTGATCGATCATATCAATAGGGGAAAAGAGGTAAACAATCTTTGGTTATAAATTCCAATAAAGAAGCGAACGAGATATTGGACACGGAATCGAAACTTTCCGAGCCNGNNGCNGGNGTAGAGAAAGGNTTGTCTATTTGGCAGTTAGCTTTNCCCTCNATTCTCGGAAACCTNTCATANACNCTGGTTGGAATGGTNCANGTCAAGTTTGTTGGAGAGCTTGGTACAGAAGCGTTGGCCGCGATGGGTGCTGGGAGTCGTGTTTTCTTTGCGTTGCAAGCGATTATGATGGCGATCAGTGCAGGGACNACCGCNCTCGTTGCTAGAGCCTGGGGCGCGGGCGATTATGAAGAAGCAAGTCGAGTGACGATGGCTTCCATGGTTTTGGCTGGTTTACTCTCGTTGCTAATAGCGGTGTTTGGCATTGTATTGGCGTCTGACATGGCAGNAGTTTTTGGCCTGGACGAGGCTACTTCTGATTTGGCGACTCGGACTATCCAGTGGTTATCGTTTTTTAACTTGGCTTTNGCCGTTGCGTTTGTCTTGCAGGCGGCCTTAAGAGCTTCCGGTGATGCGTGGACTCCTTTATGGGTAGGTGTCGGATGCAACATTATCAATTTGCCTCTGTTCTACGCTTTCATATTTGGAAATTGGGGTGCTCCGAACATGGGTGTTGTGGGTTCTGCCGTCGCGGGAGGAATTTCCTTTGCAGCGGGATCTTTGTTCATGTTGATTATGTGGCTTCGCCAGAGATTTAGAGTTCGATACATTGGCCACGGTTGGTGGCGGCGCGAGAGATTGGCGAGGCTGCTTCAAATTGGATACCCGGCAGCTTTGGAGCAGGGTGTATTTCAAATCGGGTTTTTCATTTTTTTAATCCTGATAGGAAATTATTATGGCACTGAGGCGTTTGCCGCTTATAACATCGGAGTGAACCTCTTGGCGATCTGCTGGACCGTCGGCTTTGGGTTTTCGATAGCTG
>PBUF01000074.1 GCA_002727775.1 Gammaproteobacteria bacterium | reverse complement strand
CCATCGATACGATTCTAAGTAATGCGGTAGAGGTAGGAAGTGGATTTGTAGATTGTGCCCATGGAAGATTTCCCGTGCCTGCCCCTGCTACACAGGAACTACTCAAAAATGCCCCCTGTCGTTATGGAGGCGTGAGTGGCGAAAGCACCACTCCAACCGGGGCCGCGATCCTCAGCACCTTCGTTGACGAATTCGAGCCGAAAGGCATTTTTGTACCCGAGGAGATTGGATACGGAATAGGCCACAAAGACTTTGAGCTACCCAATGTACTACGCGTTGCGACGGGAGATTACCAGCATTCGTCAGCGCAACTTTCAAACCACGTCAAGATTGAAGCCAACATTGATGACATGAACCCTGAAGCCTTTGATCCGCTAATAAAAACTCTATTTAAAACAGGGGCTTCGGATGTTTATCTCAATCCGATCATGATGAAAAAGAACAGNCCCGCGCAGTGCTTAGTCGTGCTCTGTGAGGCAGCAAGAACTGAGCAGATCTCAGAAACAATCCTGAACAACTCATCGACCATCGGACTTAGAATCATNCCCTTTGAAAAGGTGGTTTTGCCGCGCGAGGAGTCAACAATNAAGACGACCATGGGCGAGGTTCGCATCAAAAAAGTCACNCAACCCGACGGTCAGACNCGCTGGAAATCAGAGCACGACGACATCGNGACGATCGCNCANNACTCTGGCAAGAATTATCATTCNGTCAAACANAAAATAGATGCNGANTTAAGCCTGTTGNTGAACGANGANCCTANCAATTAGTNATTANGCTANNGCNCCGCCGGCNTTAAGTTCTTCGATCTCCGANTGATTCATTCCCAGNNCAGNCAATATTTCNTCGGTATTTGANCCTGCCGCTGTCGCNAATTCTGGNAGCTGGGGCGANGTTCNTGAAAANCGTGGCGCAGGAGAGGCCTGAATCAGACCTTCAGACANAGAGAANGTCTCTCGCTCAGAGTTATGCGGGTGACTGGCCGCTTCTTCCAGNGTGAGGATGGGCGCGTAACAGATATCCGTTCCCAACATGATCTCATCCCANTCATCGCGNGTTTTTAGAATAAAAACTTCTTCNAATTTCTGGCGCAGATTCGGCCAGTCNTCTCGACTCATCTGTTTCGGTAAATCATGATCATTGGATAACCCNGTCTTCTCTAANAGCAATTCGTAAAATTGCGGNTCTATTGACCCAATCGAGACGTNTTTACCGTCCTTNGTNTCGTAGGTCCCGTAAAAGTGAGCACCACCATCNAGCAAGTTCGTNCCTCTNTNGGAGCTCCANCGCCCNGTNTTCATGATGCCGAAGACTGCGTTCATCAAAAGAGCCGAGCCGTCAGTCATCGCCGCATCGATCACCTGCCCNTTNCCNGATTTTTGAGTTTCAAATAAAGCTGCCGCAATTCCAAANGCGAGCAGCATACCGCCTCCACCNAAGTCACCAACNAGGTTGAGNGGCGGNGTAGGATTACTGTCTTTTTCTCCGATCGCATGCAGNGCACCAGACAGAGAGATGTAGTTTATATCGTGACCCGCTGCTGAAGCCATGGATCCAGTTTGACCCCAACCAGTCATTCGCCCGAATACCAGTCTGGGATTTCTAGCAAGGCATACATCAGGACCNANACCCAGCCTCTCCATCACACCTGGCCTAAAGCCTTCAATCAGCACGTCGGCGGTCTCGATTAANCGCAATACGGTTTCAACACCTTGNGGATTTTTAAGATCGACGCCAATACTTTTACGCCCCCTNGCCAGAAAATCCGTCTTGTTCGCCTCTTGGCCGACCGAAGCTGAACGATCAACGCGAATAATTTCGGCGCCCATNTCAGCCAACATCATGCCACAAAAGGGACCAGGCCCTATCCCCTGTAATTCAACAACTCGAACTCCNTCAAGTGGTCCCATAACCAATCCCCAAAAATTACTAACTTAACAAAAATTGCCGCCTATTTTCAGCATTTAATCTAAACCCACTGACTTCAGGGGTTCGATTTTAGTATCATTGCTCCCTTGCAGGAGGTGTTATGGTCGATTTAGACGAATTAAAAAAAGATTTTTTGAATGAAGAGTTTGATAGCAAAGAGTTTCAACTTGATGCGGACAAGGTAGTCACGGCAGCCCTTGCTTCTGGAGAAACTCGCCCCTGTTTTGTAGATACAGATGATCCAGACTTTCAGGCGACACCCGCCTTCTTGTGCAGCATGGCATCTGGCCGGCACTTACCCATCGACTTTCCAAAAATTGGCGGGCTACCCATGGACGGCGGGAAAGCGGTGACCTGTCATGCCCCCGTACCTTGCGGGGAAACACTAACAGGGAAGACTCATCTTCACGAGATCTATGATAAAAAAGGCCGNTCNGGNAGGATGATATTCGTTGTNGCCAGAATGGAGCTTTATAATTCCGACGAGANNCATCTTGCCACCATGGACTCAAGAATGGTAATTAGNGAGAAACCCGCATCATGACAGTAGAAAACATCAATGACGTCGAATTTGGCGANGAGTTGGCAAGTTTTACACCCGANACTTCACTCGAAAACTGCAGTAAATTTGCCAGAGCAGTAGGCTGGGGTGGGCCAAGATTTGAAAGTCATGAGGGAGCCCAAAAAGAAGGTTTCCCTGGTGCCCTGGTTCCAGGAATCATGGGAATGGGCTTTATGACTTCCACAATTCANGCGTGGGCACCNAGCGCTAAAATCGAGAAAATTGATACNATTTTCAGAGCCCCGATGATCGCCGATACCGCCTCTATCATCGGAGCGGTTGTCACAGACATCGACAGTGATGAAGGGTTAGTCGAACTAGACATGACCATAAAAAATGATGCGGGAGAAACGCGGGTATTGGGTACCGCGACTGTCAGAATACCTTCGTAACCTTAGCGTTAGCCAAGATTTAATAGTTCCATTTCAGTACCAACTTTTACTGACGGTTCGGATCCCGGGTCTCTCTTAAGTAAACCAAAGGCTGTATCCGATTCGTCTACCCCAACGCTAATCAGATCGTCCCAGAAGATGGGTCGCCTGAAATAGATATTACAGGCAACACTATCAGGCGACTGCGAGGCCCAGAGATCTGCCATCAGATAGTGAACCCCCATGCCTCCGCCTATTATGGGAGCCCGAAACCCTCCGGCTCTCGCCGCCGACTCATCATAGTGAATTGAGTTACCTTCCGAACTGTAATTCCTGACGATATCAGGAGTCAGCTGAAACCCTTTCTTTTGATTCAGTACAGAAACGTCTTTGATAACGGGCTCAGGTCGAACACCAGCACCGCCTTTCTCCAAAGAATTGGGTTTCGGTCTCAGAGAGACTCGATTTGCTCGCAGAATCACCTGTCCTTCCTGGTCGGAAAACCACACGTGTGTCTCTACACGATCACCACGCGCAACCTCCTGAACGGACTCTATACGCCCTTCAACTAACAGCAGTTCGTCAAGAAGAGCAGGACGGACGACTTCCAGTGACTGCACCATATTGACGGCGCCCTCCGCAGAAATACCGCTGTTCACGCCAGCCTGGATGGCTATTCCGATGAAGAATGAGGGATCAGCTACGCCGGCAAAAACATCAGGATCTATTCCACAGGTAGTTAATTTCTCCTGCTGGTAATCCGTGGTAACGCCAACCATATCAGGTTCTAGCTGATAACCCTCCTCAGCTTCTTTCCACTGAATATCCGACACAAACTCGTTATCGCCACATGTGGGTGCCACCACATACAGTTAGGGCCTGACCAGTCACGTAGGAACTGGCTTCCGAGGCTATAAACACGGCAATACCCTTGAAGTCATCGGATTCACCAAATCGTCGCATGGGAGTCTGCTCGGTCACTCGAGCTGCCGCTTCAGGGTTGTCCCATAATGCTTTGGCGAAATCTGTCTTGATTAAACCAGGACACAAGGCATTAACGCGAACCCCTTTGGGCCCCCACTCGGCTGCCAGATTTCTTACTAATGCAATGTCCGCCAACTTTGAAATATTGTAGGTGCCTAGTGTCTCGGAAGGAGAAAAAGCCCCAGTACTCGAAGTAATCATTATGGAACCGCTTCCTTTTTCCAGCATGTCCTTGGACACCATCTGGCAGAGCCAGTGATTGGAACGCACATTGGAATTCATGGTCTTGTCAAATGCCTCATCAGGGATATCAGACATAGAACCATAGAAAGGATTCACTCCAGCATTGGCAATCAACGTATCAATAGGACCTAAACGCTCTTTAGTTTCGTCGACGAGTGACTGAAGCTGTTCTTTATAGCCAATGTTACAAGCAATGGCGATTGCCCGTTCCTCTCCACAAGCATCGTTAATCTCTTTCGCGGTCTCCTCACATTGGTCGAGTTTCCGACTCGAAACAACTACTTTGCTTCCGTGTTCTGCCAGCGCCATTGCCATCGACTTGCCCATGCCCTTTGAAGCGCCCGTCAACAGAGCGACTTGCCCGGTTAAATCAAACAGATCTGTATTTATTCCCAATTTAAATTCCCCTTAATCATTATTATCTTCCCAAACCAATGTCTCACCCGATCCGGCCAACATGACCGAGCCAGGCATAACTCTTAGCCGCCAGGGATCCAATCTGAGACCCGCAAAGTTTTCTGAAGCGGCTGACTCCCAACCGGGAATCATACTAGGATCATAACCCACAGGGGCAGGTCCATTCACGAATTTATCCCAAATCACCTGCTTTGCCTCTGGCTCTTCAACCCAGCTTGCATGACACTCTGCCAAACAGGTGTCCTGATTTTTAGTCCAATAGTTACATGAGACATAAGCACTGATGCGAAGATGTTCTTTTTTAGTTCGGGTAGGTCCTGTTGCAATCCAGCCAACTAGCTCTTCACCTTTCAATTCCCAAATTGGATGCAGCACCCTGGAACGCGGCCTGCCCTTCTTATCAATAGTGGCCACGTTACACCAAACTATCTCATGCGCCATCTTTACAAACGCGCTCGCTGTTTCAGAAAAACTAGCCATAAAACATCCTTAACTTTTGGATCCCTTTTCTACTTTTTGCCAAAGTGTACGACTATCAACATCATTGATGTCACGATACCCGCAGAAAGCCATCGTCAAATCCAATTCATTTAATATTAATTCAAGGCAGCGCGTTACCCCTGCTTTACCCATCGCACCCAGTCCATTTAGAAATGCCTTGCCTATGAAACAAGCCTCTGCGCCCAACGCAACCGCTTTATATACATCCTGGCCCGAACGGATACCACCATCCATAAAAACTGAGAGCCGGTCACCCACTTCAGCCACGATGGTGGGAAGGACTTCGAGAGTCGCAGGAGCTCCATCAAGCTGACGACCACCGTGATTTGAAACTATCAACGCGTCTGCCCCCGAATCTAAAGCGTGCCTTGCATCGAGAGGATCCATTATCCCCTTTAATATCAATGGACCTCCCCAACGTTCCTTAATCCATTCTATGTCGTCCCAGTTCAAACTGGGATCAAGTTGCTCCGCGGACCAGGAAGACAGTGATGAAAGGTCATCCACGCCGTCTGCATGACCGACGATGTTGCCAAACTGATGTCTTCGAGTCGTAAGCATACCCATGCACCAGCGAGGCTTCGTCATCATATTAACTACATTCTTGANGGTCAGGCGAGGCGGAGCACTNAGNTGATTTTTAATATCTTTATGCCGCTGTCCCAATATCTGGAGATCAAGCGTCAGTACCAGCGCACTGCAATTTGCCTTTTTTGCCCTGTCTATCAGCGACTCTACGAAGCGTCTATCTTTCATCACATAAAGTTGAAACCAAAATGGCTTACTGGTGTTTTCTGCAACATCCTCGATGGAACAGATGCTCATAGTCGACAGCGTAAATGGAACGCCAAACTCCTCAGCAGCCTGGGCCGCTTTTATTTCACCGTCCGAGCACTGCATTCCCGNCATACCTGNAGGCGCTAAGGCNACAGGCATCGCCCACCTTTCTCCCANAATCTCTTTGCTTTGCGATCGATTAGTCAGATCAACGGCCACCCGCTGACGCAACAAAATCTCGTTAAAAACACTTTCATTTCTTACAAATGTTGATTCGGTCCATGAGCCCGACTCAGAATAGTCATAAAACATCTTAGGCACGCGCCGTTTGTGCAGCCGCCTCAAATCGTCAACACAAGTAATCAAAGACACAGGTTTTACACTTCAAGTTGCGTTACTACATGTTACATTAGTACATCCCCGAATCGACAATAAAGACATGGAATTTGCATTTACTGAAGAGCAGGAAGCGTTTAGGGATAGCGTCAAACGTTTCGCTGAAGAAAAATCCACTTCCGAGGATGTGCGAAGGCTAATGGAGACCGAAGAGGGCTACGATGAATCAACCTGGGACATCCTTTCAACAGAGTTAGCAGTTACCGGATTAATTATTCCAGAGGAATTTGGAGGCTCTGGTTTTGGAGCCACTGAACTCGGCATCGTAATGGAGCAATTTGGCAGATCGCTAATCTGCGTGCCGTTTTTTAGCAGTAGCGTCATGGCCGCCTCTGCATTNATANTCAACGGCTCCGAGANCGACAAAAATAAATGGCTGCCNGCCATTGCGGCAGGCGGTGCAAAGGGCACTCTGTGTGTGAGCGAGCGTTCCGGATCGTGGGATGAATCAGCTATCCAAACGACCGCATCAAAAAACGGTGATCAATATTTACTNAACGGCGAGAAGCACTTTGTTCTCGATGCCCACGTTTCNGATTTTCTAATCGTGGCNAGCCGATTGGACAACCGNACTGCCCTGTTTACATTGGATCCTANAGATGANCGNGTGCAGATTAANCTTGAANAAGGCATGGATCAGACAAGAAAAATTTGTACTGTGACAATGAAGGATGCTCCCGCTCAAGTCCTTGGCGCAGATAAACCGGCAGCCCTCGAGGAAATATTCGACAGATCGATAGTGGCTCTATCACACGAAATGATCGGTGGCGCGCAGAAACTACTGGATTCAGCTATTGAATACACCAAGCTCAGGGTTCAGTTTGGTCGTTCCATCAGTTCTTTTCAGGCGATCAAACACCGCCTGGCTGATTTACTGTTGGAAGTGGAATTGGCCAAGTCCGCGTGCTACCACGCGGCTTACGAGATCGATAAACAACAAAACAGTTCAGAAGCAGCCAGTCACGCTAAAGCTCAGGCTAGTGAGGCCTATCTCAATTCAGCAATCCAGTGTATTCAGCTGCACGGCGGTGTTGGTTTTACCTGGGAGAACGATACGCACCTCTGGTTTAAACGAGCAAAGAGCTCCGAAGTTTTTCTTGGCTCA
This sequence comes from Gammaproteobacteria bacterium, assembly GCA_002727775.1. Lineage (GTDB taxonomy): Bacteria > Pseudomonadota > Gammaproteobacteria > Pseudomonadales > Azotimanducaceae > UBA4421. The sequence continues at coordinate 6,735 of PBUF01000074.1, read as the reverse complement.
CCCCATGAACACCGAGAACGAATGCTACGAGCGAGTGGGATATAAACAATGGAAGAATCAAATATCAAACAACAGGCTAGAGACTGGATTGAATCTAACTGGAACCCTGAACAGTCGCTATTGGCATGGCGCACCAAGCTATTAGAAAGCGGTTGGGGCGTACCTTCTTGGCCCAAGGACTTTTTTGGACTGGGACTTACTCCTGCAAAAACAATTGAAGTCGATGAGGTTTTTTCAGAGCTAGGGGCGATTGGTGCGGCAAACTCAGGAGTAAGAATGCTGGCTGCGGCCACGCTACTAGAGCACGCGAGTGANTCCCAGAAACAACGTTATCTGCCAGGAATTGTCACGGGCGCTGAATCCTGGTGTCAGCTTTTTAGCGAACCGGGAAGCGGATCAGATTTGGCCGGAGCAACCACCAAGGCGGAACGCGATGGCGATGAATGGGTCATCAATGGTCAAAAGGTATGGACAACCAGCGCTCACCACGCCGATTTCGGACTACTACTCGCTCGAACGAACTGGGATAAACCGAAACATCAGGGTCTCACATTTTTTGTGTTGGATATGCGGCAACCGGGCGTAGAAGTGCGGCAGCTCAAACAGATGAACGGTCACGCCTCATTTAACGAGGTATTTTTTACCGATGCGCGAATACCTCATGAGAACATGATCGGCGCAGAGGAAAATGGATGGCCCGTGGCCATCACCACTTTGGCGCATGAGCGCAGGAGCTTCGACCGTAACCGAGATGGTGGAGGACTTCTGAGACGTTCGGGCCCTATCTACGACGAGTACCGAAAGGAGATTGAGATTGCAAATGAGCCCTACCGTTGGTACCCACAGAGAGCCGGGAGGGTGGATCTGGTGGTCGAGCGTGCACGTGAGACAGGTGCTATCAAAGATCCAGTGATACGCCAGGAAATCGCCAAACTCTTGATGCTCAATAACAGCGCTCAGTGGACCGCGGCCAGAGCCAGAGCTGCGCAAATTGCCGGCAAGCCTCAGGGACCTGAGGGCTCTTTAGGAAAACTGGCAGCCAGTAACGTAGCCAGACTCGCTTCCCGAGTCCATACGATGATCACTGGTTCAAGTGCCATGCTGACTGGTGAGAGCAGCCCTATGAACGGTGTCATAGCAGAAATACTCGTCTCAGTACCAGCGGTATCCATTGCCGGAGGGACAGACGAGATTCAGAAAAACATCATCGCCGAGCGAGTCATGAACATGCCAAAAGAAACCCGATTTGATACCGGGCCCTTCAAAGACGTCCCGCGTAACCAAGCAAATCCCGACGCATAACTTATGAGTGCTCACAGACCTCTTGATGGGGTAAAGGTTATCGAAGTCGGTCAGCTACTCGCGGGGCCTTTTACCGGCACTTTCCTGGGCTACTTCGGCGCCGAGGTCATCAAAGTCGAACCTCCCGGTAAGGGAGATCCAATCCGCGAGTGGCGACTGCTCGATGACAACGGCACTTCATTTTGGTGGCAATCCCTCGGTNGAAATAAAAAGTCTGTTACCGCAAATCTTCGNAGNNTTAAAGGNCGCGAGGTGGTGGCNAAACTCGCAAAAGANGCCGACGTNCTAATNGAGAATTTCAANCCGGGAACCATGGAGAAATGGGGNCTAGGACCCGACGATCTTGAACAAGAAAACCCAAATCTGATTTACGTNCGGGTATCAGGCTATGGACAAACAGGCCCTTANAGCAAAAAACCTGGTTACGCCTCGGTTACTGAAGCGTTTAGCGGCTTTCGATACCTAAACGGGTTTGAAGATCGTCCACCCGTGAGACCCAATCTTAGTATGGGAGATACGGTAGCTGGNCTGCACGCGGTGCTGGGCGTTCTGATGGCACTGCTTGAACGCAAACAAAATCGAGGTACGGGCGGCCAGGTTATTGATGTGGCGCTTTACGAGGCCATGTTTAATTTGATGGAAGGCGTATTNCCGGAATTCGACGGAGCNGGNGCTATTAGAGAACCTTCTGGCTCGACATTAACNGGAATTGTGCCGACTAATACCTACCTTTGTGCAGACGATAAACACGTTGTAATAGGNGCCAATGGTGATTCAATTTACGTTCGGCTAATGAAGGCGATTGAGCGAACCGATCTNGCAAATAACCCAAAGCTNAGCACNAATAGCGGAAGAGTCGAAAACCAGCAAGAAATTGACGATGCCATCGCCTCCTGGGCTAACTCCAGAACCAGCGCGCAGGTTATGCAGATTCTGGAGGATGCGGAGGTGCCCGTGGGACTAATCTACAACATAAAGGACATGCTCGAAGACCCTCATTACCAATCTCGCGATCTCTTTGAAGAGGTTGAGGTTGACGGGAACTCACTAAAGATACCGGCAATACTCCCCAAACTGAGCAAAACGCCGGGGCGTACAAATCACCCTGGGCCACAAGTAGGGAGCTCAACGATAGACACTCTCAAAGAGCTTGGCTATTCAGAAGAGGAACTCAACTCAATGAAAAATAACGGAGACATCTAAGCAATGACCAATCAAATTGATACAGGAACAGATGAACTTTTATGTTCACTCGATGAGCGCGTTGCTCTGATCACACTAAACCGGCCCGANCGGAAAAATGCGTTATCCGATAATTTAACACCTGCNTTACGCCAAACTCTATTTGAGCTCAACACCAACCAAGAAGTGGGCTGTATCGTGATTACTGGCGCAGGCAATGCATTTTGTGCCGGCGGTGACGTATCAGGCATGGGGAGTGGTTCTAATACTGAAACGCCAAAGAAACCTCCTACCGTCCAGGACCGGGTGAACACGCTTCAACATAAACAAGAAACGCTGACGCTGCGACTTTTTGAACACGCAAAACCAACAATTGCTTCACTGCCTGGACCAGCCGTGGGCGCGGGCATGTGTATTGCCCTNGCCTGCGACATTCGGGTGGGCGCTGAATCAGCATTTATTGGNACCGGCTATCGTAACGTCGGATTTTCNGGNGACTATGGCGGCAGCTGGTTGCTGACTCAACTGGTAGGAGTGGCAAAAGCGAAAGAGCTCTTTTTTACNGGTNGGCGNNTTCAATCAGANGANTGTCTTGCNTTAGGTCTATTNAATCAGGTGGTACCGGACGATCANCTNCAGNAAGCGACTATGGAGCTTGCGNAGCAAATCGCGTCAGGNCCTCCCATCGCAATTGGCTACATGAAGGAAAATATAAACAAAGCNCTAGAACTGGACTTGCGNGGNGCNCTAGCTCAGGAGGCNGACCGGCTCATGCGCTGTGCGGAAACCAANGATCATAAAGAGGCAGTGAGAGCGTTTATGGAAAAACGAACNCCGGTATTCAACGGCGACTAATCCTGTCGNTCGATCACCCTCATGAAATCAATGTCCTTCTTCTCTCCATCGGGAAGGGGGACCTCGGTTATCCGTTCGTCCACATCGTCGAATTCAAGCCTTAACGCTCGAGTCATCGTCGCGTGCATTTCATACATGCAAGTAATGTAGGTTAGCTCCAGAATCGCCTCNTCGCTGAGNTGTTCTTTAAGAATNGANAACACCGCATCTGAACTTCTTCCACCCCCCAAAACNAGATCATCGGTATAAGCAAGTACCGCACGTTCAATATCACTGAANAGATCGGTTGCCGACCAATGTGGAATCGCTGCTATTTGTTCTTCACTAAACCCGCAAGCCCTTAAGGCTTTACAGTGCTGAGAAAAAACAAACTGACTGCCACGAGCAAAGCCAGCCCTTGCTTGACCCAGCTCTCTTAACTCCGCGCTAATGAAACGGTTTCTACCCCGATAAAATTTAAACCCATCGACTGCATGTTTCATGCAATCCGGCACTAANGCAAAAACAGTCCACCAATTTCCGGGCGTNCCCGTTGCCGTACCNGGTTCTTCTACCGGATCTCTATCGGGACCAAACAGNGCGTCATANAANGGCAATAAGTCTTTGTCGACTTGATCTCTGGGCACCTCTCTNAGTCTTGGCATCTATTCCTCCGGGAACTTCGAATTGAAGAATCTCTTTTCAGCGATTCCTGGCTGCCTTGAAATCTGGCTCACGTTTTTCAAGAAAGGCGCTGATCGCTTCCTTGTGCTCNTCCGAGACATAGCATTCTTGCAGCGCTNCCATTTCTCGTTTCTGAACGGCCTTGAGGTCTGAATCACTTGCGTTCGCAGTAAGTAACTTTTTGATGTGTCTGACAGAGGCTAGNGGATTATCGCCCATGCCTCTTGCCACCTCGATNGCNACTGGCACCAGTTCTTCCTGNCTGGTCANTCTATCAACCAAACCAAGCTCCTTGGCTTCGTTNGCCATTATTGTTTTACCTGAAAGCATCAGCTCGCTCGCGTTACCAAANCCCAGACGGCTTGCCAAAAAATGTGAACTNGCAAGCTCNGGAACCAGTCCCATCTTGACAAATCGCATGCTAAGTTTCGCTTGATCNGAGGCTATGAGATAGTCCATTGGGAGCACCTGGGTNAGCCCNACTCCCACCGCTGCTCCGTTAATAGCGGCAACCATTGGCTTTGACTCTCTGATTTGATTGACCCAGTCCCGAGTCCCACCAGAATTACCGGTATCTTTACCNTCGGCCTGNGCNTTGAAGACNGCTTCTATGTCNGCNCCNGCGCAAAANCCCCTACCTTCTCCNGTCAACACCATCGCAACGACATCATCATCTTCNTTNGCNAGCTGAATNGCTTCCGAGAGCTCNGCTCCCATCTTGGGAGTCCAGGCNTTNAGNCTTTCCGGGCGATTCATTGTTAACACNCTAACGGAATCGACNGTATCTACCAAAATCGTTTCATAAGCCATCACTATTCCCCAATCAAATTTATTCTCAGTCCGCACAGCATAACTTGATTCTCATCCGTTTGCGCATTCAAGTTGCGNGCCGCACCAAGCACCGAGTCGAAATCCCTACANATCACGTCTANACCNCCCAGNCCTTCTGGTCGTCCATCACTACACTCCACAAATCTGATNGTGGCATTATCCANGGTCAGCGTATTGTTCTCTATAGGTAGTTGGGCGATCTCGGACCACCTAGAACCCACAGATTCTGGATCATCGCACTGGATCTCGGCCGCTGAGATCCCTGATACACGATCAGTCTGCTTGGCCCGCTGCCAATCAGGGCCGGCNGGGTGCCATGGNCCATCAAGGGCATGCGCGTTNTCNCCTCTTTGCTCATCAATTTCGAAAAAAGAACCGCCNGTATCTTTGGGATGCAATTGCATCAGCCCGTAGTCTTCACCATCCCGATAAGCTACCGTTCGCACACCCAACTCCTTAACACGTTCTACTCGAGGCTTNTGATCATCCACCTGCGTGATCACCATATATCCGCCGTCGCCCCCTCTCCGATCCAGATAACGGCCTCCAGCAGTATCGTNTTTGAANGGAGACACAACCTCGAGNAGCTGATTACCTAAGGGCAGCAAAATGTTATTTAACCCAAAAACCTNAACTCCCGGNTCTCTGTAACAGACCTCCAACCCAAGNACCTCAGTCAGCTGAGACTCNGCAAGCTTNAAATCATTTGCGACCAGCGCGATTTGCCTTAACCTAATCCACATTTTTNCTTNCCCCNATTTTTCGCNTCAAAGCTTAACCCGANCCGACCAGTAAGTAACTAAGCCGTTGACAGCANACAAACNCTTATGACTATNATTGTGGTTCGATANTCATTTGAAAGGTAACCATCGATGACGGATTCTCAGAANTACCCCAACATCAATCAGCGCAGAGTTGAGACCAANGGAATATCCCTGAACATCGCCGAACAGGGTGAAGGNCCCCTAGTTCTGATGCTTCANGGTTTTCCNGAATCATGGTATTCCTGGCGTCANCAATTCAGTGCCCTTGCAGAAGCTGGTTANCATGCNGTGGCACCAGACATGAGAGGCTATGGGGANAGCGANAAGCCCTTTGAGATAGAAGCCTACAATCAGGTTGAGGTNGTCAACGATATTATTGGACTCATTCCGGCTCTNGGCTACGAAACNGCTGTNNTATTCGGTCATGATTGGGGCGCACCNACTGCCTGGAGCTGCGCGTTAAATCATCCTGATAAAGTTTCTGCGGTAGGCGCGCTCTCCGTTCCCTTTCGGCCTCGAGGAGATTCGCCTCCTCTGGCTACTCTGAAAGCNATATTCAAAGATCGCTTTTTCTACCAATTGTATTTCCAAGAACCAGGCAAAGCCGAGACCGAACTTGAGAAGGACCCAGCCTTAACTATCCGTAAGTTCTACCACATGGCTAGCGGCGAGATGAACACCAGTCTGCTCAGCGAGAAACCGGCTGACGCAGACCTCCTCTCTGACCTTCCCGATCCCGGCACACAAATGGGACCTTGGCTTTCTGAGGAAGATGTTTCCTTTTATGCTAATGAATTCAGACAAAGTGGTTTCAGAGGGCCTTTGAGCTACTACCGCAATATGGACCTAACTTGGGAACTGACTAAAGATTCACCTCGACAGATATCACAACCTGCGCTCTTTGTGGCAGGTGAAAGAGACGGGGTTATTTTGATGGCCGCTGACGCTCTAAAAGAGCTAGATAAGCACGTGACGGATCTAAGAGTGAACAAACTCATTCCCAAAATCGGTCACTGGACCCAACAGGAAGCTCCTGATGAGGTTAATCAGGCTTTGATTCAGTTCCTCGAAGAAATCGGCTGACATGCAAGCGCTCCAGCATCTGACCATTGTCGATATTTCCGGAACGATCGCGACA
>PBUF01000073.1 GCA_002727775.1 Gammaproteobacteria bacterium | reverse complement strand
TTTCCATGCTGGTCTGGTTTTCGACTCGTTTTACTAAGCTGGTTGAGGAGGGACTTAACCAGACTGCAATAGCGGAAGAAAAGGTAGATAAAACAACACTGTCAATGATAGGGAAGTTGGTACGAGCAACTATATTGATAGCTGGGTTTTTGCTTGTCATGCAGGCGTTTGGTATATCAGTGACAGGTGTACTTGCGATGGGTGGAGTAGGTGGGCTTGCTGTTGGTTTCGCAGCTCGTGATTTACTTGCCAACCTATTTGGCACCATCATGATCTTTATCGATAAGCCCTTTAAAGTTGGTGACTGGGTGAGGTCGCCGGACCGGGAAATCGAAGGGACGGTCGAAGAAATCAACTGGAGAGCCACTATTATTCGGACGTTTGATAAACGCCCTCTTTACGTGCCGAATTCGCTTTTTGCTAATATGGCGGTGGAAACTCCGTCCAGGCAAACAAATCGAAGAATTTACGAGACGATAGGTCTTAGATATGACGATCTCGATAGCCTCGAAGGGGTTTTGAGCGATGTGCGAGATATGCTGAGCAATCATGGGGAGATAGATCAAAGCCAAATTATAATGGTTAATTTTTTAAACTTTGGCGCTTCTTCTTTGGACTTTTTTGTTTATTGTTTTACCAAAACAACAGACTGGGCAACGTATCATCAGGTCAAGGAAGCTGTTTTATTTGAGATTGCTGAAATCATTCGGAACAATAAAGCAGAGATTGCTTTCCCTACTCAAACAATCGACGTTAAATCTTTTAGCGGTCTAGAGTGAACATAGATTCGCTCCACAACTTTTTTGGGCCTGACATTTCCACTAAAACTCAAGAGCTTTTCGGTTCTGCTGAAGTTTTCATTCCTCGGGATAAAATATTAAGGGCGGTCGATCAGCTGGCTATCCGATTAACAGTCGCTTTTCGTTATGATCGACCTGTTATTTTATTTAACCTAAAAGATGCCGGCTGGTTATTTGGTTGTCTAATTCAACGTCTCCAAATTCCTGTAGCACTTGGTTGTTTTGAAATTGAAGAAGACCNTGAAGACGATAAACTNGCATGGAGAATCANGCCAACAGTAAGCGTTGAGAATAAACACATTTTGTTNGTCTTCGGGGATTTGAAAAACACCCATGAAAAAGAGTTCGTCTCAAATTGGAGCTTAAAGCATGGTGCCATCAAAATATTGAATGCCTCGTTGGTAATTAGGGCTGGCGACGGCCTGAGTTCCGATCGTCGTTACTCATGCTTCTCCATCGGACAAGAAAGTCTTGTTGGTTGCGGGCTTTCTCNGGATGGCCATGGTAGTAATTTGCCTGATCTATATTCGCTTGATCTTGGATAGTGGCAACTGGTGTTGGTGCGGTAACGTAATGCTGGTCACTTCAGACAATCTGATGAGGGGATTTNAGAAATCAGCTCGGTGGACTNTCTAGTTTGANGTTTTAGTCGACAACNCGAATAGTTCTTCCAGNGCACTTGGAAGCTTTACTTCTTCAATTTGAGCGATGATTCCGATTTTTGGGTGGTCTAAGTAGTGTAATTCGGATGATCTCATGCGCCTGCTCTCAATCAGCTCCATATAGCCGTGTTTACGAGATTTTATTAGATCCACTGTGTTGGGTACTGCCATGGGAGCTTGTCCGATTGCATCTACGTGATGCCAAAGGTTGAAGTACAGGTGCAAAAATTTTTTTGCGGTGACGTGCACAGTGCCCTCGATTTTATGTAAATTTCTATCGTAGGTTAACAGTCCATCGGACCCATCTAACTGCAGTAATATGGGGATGGCTGCGTCTCTCTCAGGAACGGGTTGGCGCCATCGGCCGTGATATATTGGTCTTACCCCACNAGCTCTTCGCAGCGCTAAATATTCTTCTTTCAAGCTAAAGGTTTCCTTGGANAGCCATTTGAAAGCGCTGCTGTGTAGTTGCGTTTCAAATTTTGCAGCTTCCGAAAGAAAGGCGACTAGNGAACTGGAANTTAACTTGGAGGGGGGNGTGTCGTTTGCAGCNTGATCCTGTATAGAGTCTTCGACTTTCATTTGCTCTACTGGGCCATCGAGCTCGAAGGTTAANATCTCATGGTCTATCTCTAAGTGAGATGAGCGCTGGAAGTTATCAATTCTTTCAAGAGTAATTCCCAACGCTAGTAGTTCTTCACGCAGGGGGTCTTTTCTTGGTAGGGCTGGATACCCCCAACACCTATTATCTATTCGTGTTATTTCTTCGAGTAGTTCGTTTTCATAATTATTTGATTTTATGAGATTGTTCAGATCAGTTGAATCTGGCAATACCTCGTTAGACTTGGTGCTGCTGTTTTTCACTAATAAGGAAGGCCACTGGCGAGTCTTGGTTAATACGAGTTCTTCTGGTTCGTTGAATGGTAGAGTGGATAGATACTCAAAAACTATAAACTCTGTCTCGTACCAGCGTTCAATGAGAAAGTCTTTTGCCGATTGATCGCTACAATAGCCCGATTTAATGAAAACGCAGCAGAGGCAAAATCCAAGAACGCTTTTCAATAAAAGATTAGACACTTACGGATTCAGAAGAATTGGTTAATTTGGTTATCAGCTCCTCAAGGAATCGGGTACGGTCTTCAAATGAGTCTAACTGATGATTAGTTATAAGAGTTGATGTGCCTTCGAATTGGTAAGTATCACTGTCTTCCTGGACTAACTTTACTATTGAGAGCGGGTTAATTGTTGTAGTGTCGGCGAAGACAAGCTTGCCTTTTTCCTGACCAATTTCGACCGTTTGCATTCCATGCGATTGACACAGCAGCTTGAGCGTAGAAATCACAAAAAGTCTCTTCAACGCTTCGGGCAGCACTCCAAAACGGTCTATCATTTCGATTTGAAGAGCATCGAGTTCGTTCTCGGTTTTGGCGTTTGCCAGTCTTTTGTAAAACATGAGTCGATGACGGACGTCTGGGAGATACGTATCCGGGATGATAGCTGAACAATGCAGGTTAATCTCTTTGGCAACTTCATTAAGCGGATTATCGAGGTCAGGAATCTTTCCTTGGTTGATGTCCTCGACAGCTTTATTGAGCATTTGCATATAAAGGGAGAAACCAATGGATTCCATCTGACCAGATTGTTCCTCACCTAGTAACTGGCCGGCACCCCTGATCTCCATGTCCTGGGTAGCAAGAGTGAACCCGATTCCCAACTCTCCTGCAGCTTCTATTGCGTCGAGTCTTTTTGTGGCATCTGCCGTAAGAGCTTCAGGTTCTGGAGTGAGCAGATAAGCGTAGGCTTGTCTGCTGCTTCTACCAACTCTTCCTCTCAACTGATGCAGCTGCGCTAGACCAAACTTATCAGCTCGATCGATGATGATAGTGTTGGCATTTGGTATATCGATCCCATTTTCGATAATTGTCGTGCAAACAAGCACGTTAAGTTTACGTTGGTAAAAATCTCCCATCACTTGCTCAAGTTGCTTTTTCGGCATCTGTCCATGCCCGACTCCGATTCGTGCTTCGGTCACTTGTTCTGAGAGAGTTTGGGCGATTAGCTCAATTGTTTTGACCTCGTTATGAACAAAAAATACTTGTCCTCCTCTCATGAGTTCTCTGTTAATGGCTTCTTTAATCAGATCCGATCTCTTTTCTTGCACGAAGGTTTTAATCGACAACCGTTTCGCTGGTGGGGTGGCAATAATCGATAGATCTCTGATTCCTCCTAGCGACATATTCAGAGTTCTTGGTATTGGAGTGGCAGTCAAAGTTAAAACATCGGCCTGAGCTCTAAATGCCCTCATGAGTTCTTTCTGACGGACCCCAAAGCGGTGCTCTTCGTCAATAACTACTAGGCCTAGGTCTTTGAATTTAAATTCTTCTCCAAATAATTTGTGAGTGCCCACGACAATATCCACTTTCCCGGAAGCGCATCCAAGCGCGACCTCGTCAATTTCTGACTTGGAGCGTAGTCTACTAACTAGCTCGATAATAAAGGGCCACTGTGCGAACCGATCTTTTAGAGTGTCGTAATGCTGTTGCGCAAGCAGAGTGGTGGGTACCAAAATCACTACCTGTTTACCTGATTTAACAGCAACTAAAGCAGCTCGCATTGCGACTTCTGTTTTTCCAAAGCCAACGTCGCCGCAAACTAATCTATCCATTGNCTTGTCTGACTGCAGATCATTGAGAACGGCTTCAATTGCCAGTTGTTGATCTTGAGTTAACTCGAAACTAAATTCTTCGCTAAAACGTTCAAGATCCTCTGTATCTATAGATAAGCTCGCAGATTTTTTGGCCTCTCTCGTCGCGTAGGCTTGTAATAATTCTGCTGCGACATCGACTATTTTTTCAGCTGCCTTTCTTTTGGCCTTCGCCCACTGACTTGACCCCAATCTGTGAAGTGGCGCCTGCTCCTCGTCGGCTCCCGCATACCGAGATATCAGATGCGAGGAGGCGACAGGCACATAAAGTTTAGCACTGCCTGCATAAGCTAACGTCAAGTATTCGTTTTCTACCCCTTCGATCTCTAAAAGCTCGAGGCCCATGTAACGTCCTATTCCGTGCTCTAGATGCACCACCGGTGCGCCAATGCTTAATTCGTTAAGGTTTTGAATGATTTGTTCTGGATCGATGATTTTATTCGCAAAACTCTTGTTCGGGATGGGTTTGGTTCCATAGAGCTCGTTCTCGGTCAGTACTATGACCTTGTTGTTCCAAATACCCTCTGTTATCGGAGACACGGCTATGCAGTGCGTGTCGGCGGCGAGATAATCCGCGAATTCTGAAACGATTGAAGTTTTAATGCCTAACTTAAGAAGCTTTGAGTCAAGTATTTCTCTTCGGCCTTCGGAAGAGCATGAAAATAAGATTGGCTTACTGGCTTTTGAAACGAAGTTAACAACTTCAGTTTCGTTTAGGTCTGATTTAGTTTTGCTTCTTAGGCTTGGGAGTTGGTGACTTTTGTGTGACGAGGTATTACTGCTATCTATTTCGTTGATCTTGATTACAGGAAAGTTCGAAAATCTAGATTCCAGCTCCTGGA
>PBUF01000072.1 GCA_002727775.1 Gammaproteobacteria bacterium | reverse complement strand
GCTGCAAACCAAATGACGCAATTCGGAAACAAACTGAACGATGGTCTTGTTAATATTGCAAGCCAGCACGGTTACGATCTCAAGGCTTCTGGTATACCTGCGATGCCTTATTATCGCTTGACGAATGTACCTTTCGATATCCACTCACAGTGGATTGATGAGTGCGTGACGCGTGGTGTTTATTTGCTCAATTATCACAACCACTTTGTCTCGACAGCTCATGATGAGGATGATCTGAACCGAACCTTTGACATTGTAAATGAAGCATTTAAGGCTCTGGGTGACTCTGCGCAACATCAGGTAGCGTAAAGGAAAGAACATGCCTGAAATCATTCAATATGAGGTGAGTGATCGCATTGCTACGGTCACGATAAATCGCCCCGAGCGCCGCAACGCCATGACAGCGGCTATGAACAAAGAGTTTCACAAGAAAATACGAGATGCGGGAGAAGACGATTCCGTGCAAGTGATTATCGTTACCGGGGCCGGCGGTTCCTTTTGCTCGGGCACTGATTTGTCTGATTTGGATCAACAGAGTTCTGAGGATCAGGTGAAAGAAGCGGATGCTATGGAGCGATCAGAGGTTTTCTGGCCGATACTGCATAACCCTAAACCAATTATTGCTGCTATTGATGGGTATGCGGTGGGGATGGGCGCCGAATTCACCAGTCAGTGCGACATTCGAATAGCCTCAACTAATTGTCGTCTTTCTTGGATATTTGCGAAACGTGGTTTAGTTCCTGACACGGGTGCTGGAAGCTGGCTGCTTCCTAAGCTCATTGGTTTGCAAAAGTCGCTTGAGCTGCTGTTTACCGGACGTTTTGTTGAGGCCGATGAGGCCCTTGAGATGGGTTATGTGCTCAAGGTAGTAGATCCGGAGAATCTGATGGAAGAGGCACGAGATCTTGCAAAAATGATGTTGCAGGGCTCTCCCTACGCGCAGGCAAAAACCAAGAAATTAGTATACGAGGGCCTGTCTTTAGAGGCGGGTGATCACGTAAAGAGAAGTGCCAAGGCATTAAGTGAATGCTTTGTTAGCGAAGACCATCAAGAGGGGGTCAAAGCGTTTCTCGAAAAACGGGAGCCGAAGTTTATTGGTAGGTGATTTACCTGTNTTNAATTAGTTAGAGTTTGTTTGAAATCTTTTACTAAATAGTTGGTGAGAGCTGATTTGCAATAGTCTGGTGGANCAAATACGCTTCAATAAACGAATACGTCNNCTTTGAATTNTTAAGGAGATTGGTATGAGAGCTGAAAAAGAAGTGTCCGATGCGGTGAAACCGGGGAATCGGCCGGCTCCACTTAAGCCCGAAGGAGATTGGTCTCATGCGTTTTCCTATCATCCAATGGATGTGGAGGTTCAAAAAGCTGAAGGGATTCACTATTACGACGTAGAGGGCAATCAGTATATTGATGCGTCGGGAGGTCCTTTTGCTTTCACCTTACCACACGGTGATCCTCGAATGAAAAAAGCGATAGCTGACCAAATGGATAAGTTCACTCATATTCACCCCACACTCGCGTCAAGGCCCGTGGCCGATTTTTGTTCCAAGATTGCGACGGTAACCCCTCCCAAATTAAACACTACCTACCTGGTCTCTGGTGGGTCAGAAGCGGTGGAGACGGCGATGAAGGCGGCCAGACAACACCATTTGGCNAATGGAAATCAAGATAAGTATAAAGTGATCTCCAACTATCAGAGTTATCACGGTATGACTCTGGCTACACAAGGTCTGTCAGGAAANCCTTCCTATCAAAAATATTATGGGCCCATGCTCACCAAATGGTCTCATATCCACCAGTATTCGGATCATGACAGGCCAGAAGGNATGAGCAGNGAGGAGTGGGGGATCAAATGTGCTCAGCGGTTAGAAAAAGCGATTTATTTTGAGGGCCCCAGGACCGTATCGGCTTATATCGCAACACCCCACGGCTGTGGATCAGATTACGGTGTTGTTGCTCCTAAAGAATACTGGCAGGAGATTCGAAGAATCTGTGATTTGTACGATGTGCTCTTTATTGCGGATGAAGTGGTCACAGGTTTCGGCAGAACGGGTAAATGGTTTGCGATGGAGCACTTTGGTGTAGAGGCAGACATCATGACAACAGCGAAGGGAATCTCNGGTTGCTACATACCTTTAGGCGCNGTCATGGTCTCGGATAAAATTAATGAACCCTTTGGCGCAGGAGAGGCTAGTTTTATCCATGGTTTCACCAATGGNGGACACCCGGTTGCTTGCGCTGCTGGATTGCANTCGATCGCAATTTTACAAGAAGACAAACTCGTCGAGAATGCCGAAAAAACCGGTGCGCATCTCTTTTCTTACAAGGAACAGCTGCTTGCTCATCCAACGGTTGCTGATGTTCGCGGATGGGGAATGTTTATGACTCTGGAACTTGTCGAGAGCAAGGAGACAGGGGAATATTTCGAGATTGGAAGAGGTGCTGAAGGCGCNTTTCAGTCGATTTCACTTAAAAATGGCCTCGTGTTTTTTGGGACTCTTTATGGNCCGAGTCGCGAACCGTTATTNAAGCGNGGGGTCCCATTGAACATAAGCCCTCCGCTGTCCATTACGCCAGAGCAGGTNGATGATCTNGTCAAAAGACTCGATGACACACTATTCGAGTGGGAAGCAGAGATGGGTGTTTAATAAAGCCTCACTTTTTAACCATGATGCCAAGATCATGGCAGAAAACACTTGGAATGATGTTCGGAGTATNTCAAGGATAGGCATACTCCGACGTTAGAGGTTACTGGTCACTGGCTTGATCAACCGATGACCAGAGAGGGGAGAAACATGCGAGAAGAGATTTCGCTGGCGGGAACGCCGGCAGCCAGTCCGCTTGGTTATTACAGTTGGGCCTTTGGGCAGGCTGCCAGAGACCCTTTTTACATCATGGTCGTCATCTACATCTTTTTCCCCTATTTCAGTAATGTAGTCATTGGGGATCCCGTTCGTGGTCAATCTATCATTGGCTATTTAAACGCGGCTGTAGGGGCTTTGCTCGCTCTCACTATATTATTTATGGGCGCCATCGCCGATAAAACAGGACAACGCAAGCCGTGGATTGTAGTTACTTATGGGTTAATTGCTTTGGGCGGGTTTTTGTTGTGGTTTGTTCAGCCTGGCGACGATGGGATAGGGCTAACGGCTTCGATTGCTTTAATTTTTATGATACTCATCGCCTTTGCTTACGCGGAAGTATTTCATAATGCGATGCTGCCTGGTATTACACCTGCAGCAAAAGTAGGTGAGGTCTCCGGGTTAGCCTTTGCATTAGGGAATTTAGTAGCTTTGGCTTCGATGATCTTCGTTCTGTTTGCTTTTGCGTTTCCAGGGGTAGAGAGTTGGTCTTTCCTGCCTGACAAGCCACTTTTCGGAATTGATCAGAATTTAAACGAACACGACCGAGTGGTTGGTCCCATGGGAGGATTGATTACTTTATTGTTGATCTTACCTGTCTTGCTATTTACTCCGGACGGGAAATCTACTGGTCTTTCTGTCTCTACTGCGGCGAGAAGGGGAGTCTCGGAAGTTGTTCAGACGATCAAACAACTTCGGCATTACGCCAACATAGCCTGGTATCTACTGGCTCGAATGCTCTTTAATGACGGTATGGTGGGTGTCCTCATATTTGGCGGAGTTTACGCGTCAGGTAACTTTGGTTGGGGAACTATTGATTTGCTCTTGTTTGGTTTACTCACCAGTGCCTCGGCAATGGTTGGCGCGTACCTTGGCGGGTTGCTTGATGACCGTTTTGGCTCAATGAAAACGCTTAAGGTGGCGATTTTTTTTAGCGGAGTCATATTGATCCTTATGACATCTGTCACTCCTGATTATTTGTTCTTTGTNATTTTGGTTTCTGATCAACCNGTTTGGGATTTTCCTTACTTCAGTACAATTTCTGAACTTGTTTACTTTGGNCTGGTTCAGGTTTTTGCTCTNTTTTTTGTGACCGGCTTATCGACCTCGAGGACAGTGATGGCCCGAATTTCTCCTCCCGAAATGTCGACTCAGTTTTTTGGNNTATATGGCCTAAGCGGTTCGGTTACCGCGTTTCTNGCNCCCCTCATGGTTGGGGTGATCACTGATTTGACTAACTCGCAACGGNTGGGTTTTGCTTCATTGGCCGTTTTNATTTTTCTTGGCGGGGTTTTGCTTGGCAAAGTAAAGGAAGAGCANACTCAGGCAATAAAAACCACNTNGGCCGANTAGGCNATATCNAAACATGTTTCGATNTAAATNNAATAANCTNTTGATNTATATNATTTATTATNTAGNCCATGTGTGAGGAAAGTCGTGTGATATTGAATCGCTTCTAGCGAGTCCGCGTTCCGCCAGTCGGAGTCGAATCAACGATAGGTGTTCCCTACCAAAAAGGCTTAATCTTTTGCTCTCGCCGCATTCATCAAGGACGTAGTGTGGAACTCCGGCAATTCCTGATTTTTCTGCTGCCAAAATGTGCTCTTGTAATTCTTCAACACCCTTGCCTTGGTTTGATGCAAATTCTTTAAAGCCGTCTAAGCTGACATCACTCTCACTTAAAGCCTTGGAAACCGCTTCGAAGGATTCTAATTCGAAATCTCTCCAACCGCTCCCCCAGCCCTTCGTATAAACGTAAAGCATGAAAGGAATTTCAAGATTTTGATGCTTGGCGTACAGAAAAGCTTTGTGGGCTAGCGTTGAATCCAGCAACCGATAAGGACTTCTAAAGGGAAGATCCTGGATTTTTGCGTATTCCCTGGCTGCCGCATAATACATTCTGGCTTTACGGTCTGCGGCTTCGTTTAGAGGCTTTCTTTCCATTGTTTCGGATACCTCTGTGCTCACGCCAAGCTCAACATAGCTTAGGGTAAAGGGAAGAAAGTTGACGTAAACGTGGTAGTCATGAGCCAATTGTAGTGATGGCCTCACCGCAAGGTATGCGTGGGGAGATTTCAGGTCTATGTAAACAGTAACGTGCTGCTTTGACTGGTCTTGGTTAATACTTTGCCAATGCTCGATTTCAGCGAGAATTCGAGCTCTTTGTGATTCGCTATCCTGTTGATCATTCAATTTCTAGGCTAACCAGGCTAGTTTCGTATCAGTATACAGGTCAGCAGTCGGAGTATACTTTTCAGGGTCGTCCAGACTACAAAGAGTGACTGCGATTTCATCAGGTCTCTTCTTCTGAATATAAGCGATCGGGGTGCCGCAATCTTGACAGAAATGGCGTGTAGCTTTGGAGGAAGACTGTAGGGCCTTTGGCTTTTTCTCTACATATTGAAATTCGGTAACTGGAATCACCACCCACGAGACATAGGCAGAGCCAGATAAGCGTTGACACATACGACAGTGACAATTGCCTG
>PBUF01000071.1 GCA_002727775.1 Gammaproteobacteria bacterium | reverse complement strand
CTTGCCTTCACCTTTTTTATTTCTTTGTTATTCTCATCCAGTACTGAAATCACCATGCCCGAGGTGATATATAGTCCTGCCTCAATAGTGCAACGATCGCCAAGGGGTATCCCGGTTCCCGCGTTAGCGCCAACCAGGCAGTTTTTGCCAATCGAAATACGAATTTCTCCTCCCCCTGATAGTGTTCCCATAGTGCTTGCGCTGCCTCCAAGATCACTTCCCTCACCTATTACAACCCCTTGGGATATTCTACCTTCAACCATGTTGGGTCCATGAGCGCCCGCATTGAAGTTAATGAAACCCTCGTGCATGACTGTTGTGCCATCGCCTAGGTAAGCGCCAAGCCGAATTCTGCTTGAGTCAGCTATACGTACACCTTGCGGTATCACGTAATTTGTCATTTTAGGGAATTTATCGACTGAATAAATCTCAAGATGCTGGTTCTTTACTCTATGTTCGATTATTCGTTCGTTGATTTCGGAAGCGTCTATAGGCCCGAAATTAGTCCAGGCAACAGTTGGTAAATGTTCAAACAGTCGTCCTAAGTTAAGGGTGTTAGGAAGTGTAAGCCGATGAGATAGAAGGTGTAGTTTCAGGTAGGCCTCTTCTACCGAATCAATAAGGTTATCTTGGCGCAGGTAAACCATGGTCAATGGCTTATCAGTCTCTATTAGTGCATCAGGCACTAGATGTGGTGATATTGTCTGTTTGATTTTCAGTGCTTCTGATGGGCTAATTTCGCTAGTTCCTGGGGCATAGTCGCTTAGCGCTTTAACCTCTTCGGATGAGGCACTGAAAATGGGACTGGGGAAAAAACAATCAATAGTTTGTTGATTATTGTTCGTTGTTTTATGCCCTATACCAAGAGCGAAAAAGTCTTGCTTTGTCATTGAGCTGTACCCCTTATCAAGACCGAAAGTTTATCGTCTAATAATCTAGTTAACCACAAATAGTCAAAGTCCCCGAGCAAACTCGACTAAACGTCGTGCGGCCTCTATACACTCTTCTTTTTCGCTGACCCATGCAACACGGATGTGGTCAAGTCCGGGGTCTTCTCCGTTATCTTCTCTCGATAAAAAGGAACCGGGCATGACTTTCACGTTGTGAGTTTCCATTAGCCTCGCAGCGAACTGTTGGTCATCTATTGGGGTCTTAATCCAGTGGTAAAAACCGCCCTCGGGTCGATACAATTTGTAGTGATCTTTTAGAATCTCCTCTACGGCTGAAAATTTCTCTGTGTACTTGTCTCGATTTTTGTTGACATGGCTTTCATCACTCCATGCCAACGCACTGATTTCTTGCGCGTGACCAGCCATAGCACAACCGTGATAGGTTCTATACAAAAAATACTGCTTTAGTAGATTACTATCGCCTGCTACGAAACCGCTTCTTAGACCTGGCAGGTTGGACCGCTTTGACAGGCTATGAAATATGATGCATTTCTCGAAGGACTTGTTGCCTATGTTCTCACTGATTTTTAGGAGACTGTTTGGTTTATTGTGACTGCTTGAGTAAATTTCTGAATAGCACTCGTCGGATGCAATGGTAAAATTATATTGGTGGGCGAGGTCTATCAGTTTTTCTATTTGGCCGTCCGATAGTGATTTGCCTGTTGGGTTAGCGGGGCTGCATATATAGATGAGCTCCGTATTTCTCCAAGTTTCTGACGGTATAGACTCGAAGTCCTGTAGATAATTATTGGTCTCGAAACTGGAACAAAAAAACGTAGAGGCGCCCGCTAGTAGCGCAGCGCCCTCATAAATCTGATAAAAAGGGTTTGGCATTATTACGATTGGATTGGTCTTGTCCGAGATGACGGCTTGGGCAAACGAAAATAGTGCTTCTCTTGTTCCATTAACAGGAAGTATTTCGGCTTCATAGTCGACTTCTAGTGAAAATCGACTCTTGAGCCAAGTTGATATCGATTGCCTTAATTTTGGTGTTCCTTTTGTTGAAGGATACGTTGCAAGCAGTGCTCGCATTTTTTCTTGATCAGATAAGATCTCCAACGCAAAATCAGGAGGGTGATGTTTAGGCTCACCGATCGACAAGGAAATTGGAGTGGCGTTAGAGTTTGGTGTTAACGGCGCAAGGAGATTGTTTAGCCTTTCGAAAGGGTAAGCCATCAGCTTGCTGAGATTTGGGTTAGAGTTCAATTGCTTAATATTCTCCTTTGATTCTCATTAAAGATGTAAGGCTTGGTCGATCTTAGAAGCGATTTGCTGTTCAAGCTTTGACATAAGAGATTTATCAAGAGGTGTCTCCATAGATTTTCCTTGTATGACAAAGGTGTCTTCAATGTTTTCGCCAAGGGTTGCGATTTTGGCGGTTGATATTGTGTACTCGTGCTCAAGAAGTATCCGACTTATGATCGCCAGTAACCCTGGACGATCTGCCGCTAGGATGCGTAACTTAAGATCAGAAGAAGACGGAGTGTTTGAGACATGAACCTTTGTCTTTGTCTTGAACTCTTTTAGCTGCCTCGTGACTCTTTGACTATTCATTCTGGCTTCAAAAAATTCAGAATTAGCGTTAGAGAGCTGTTCAATCAAGCTTTCTTTGATTTCTGCTCTTCGAGCTGATGAGCTCTCGATTGGCTCGCCATCTTGATTGAGAACGGTATAGGTGTCAAAACAGATGCCGTTTTTGTTCGTGTTAATTGAAGCATCCATGATCGATAGCTGTTGTTTT
Source organism: Gammaproteobacteria bacterium (assembly GCA_002727775.1). GTDB lineage: Bacteria > Pseudomonadota > Gammaproteobacteria > Pseudomonadales > Azotimanducaceae > UBA4421. The sequence continues at coordinate 12,246 of PBUF01000071.1, read as the reverse complement.
GCAAGGCAAGCTACGCTTCTGGCAAACAGTGCTTCTTTGTCCTTATCGTAAACATGGATTTGAGTGGCTCCTTCGCCTGGAAGAGGGCTATGTAAATTGATTACTTCGACGAAAGGCCCAGACTCGAGGTCATGACTAAGTAAGTCTTCAGTTAGCTTAGCTATTTGCTTGGCAGTATTTCTCAAAAAGACATCATGACCAAGATTGCTCCAGAGATCCTCGATTTTGGGAATGGCATGTTGACCGTCAATTTTCTCCAGTGCTCTCTCCTGGTGAGCCTTAATCATCTCACCTCTGTCAGTCTGGTATTCAGATTGGTTTCTTAAGACCTTTCTGGCTTCAAGATAAAGGTGTCTTAACAATGTTGCTCGCCAACTATTCCACAGGCTCGGGTTTGTCGCGTTTATGTCTGCAACTGTCAGAGCATACAGGTAGTCCAGGCGTACTTCAGAGTTAACCTTTGAAGCAAAATTAATTACTACCTTGGGGTCGTATATATCTTCACGTTGCGACACAGTAGACATGTACAAATGATTTTCGACTAACCAACATACCAATTCGGTATCTGCGTTCGAAAGTTTGTGTGATTCGCAGAATGCTTTGGCTACAGCTGATCCAGCTATTGAGTGGTCCGTGCCTGAGCCTTTTCCAATGTCGTGGAATAAGCCCGCCAAGTATAGGAGCTCGACTTTTGGGATCGATCGGGCGCAATGATATGCGATAGGGTAGCTTTCTTGTGCAGATCTATAACGGAATCGACGCATGTTCCTGATCACCAGCATCGTGTGAGCGTCAACCGTATACGTATGAAATAAATCATGTTGCATCTGTCCAATGACCGAGCCAAACGCCGGTATATAACGCCCTAATATGCCGTAACGACGCATCCTGGTGAGTTGAGATACTAGAGTAAACGGGGATTTGAGTAGCTTAATAAATAAAGCGCAAATTTCTTTATTTGATCTAAAACTCTCGTTGATTAGATGCAGACTGTCCCTGACAATTCTTATTGTTTTTGAGTGAACACCTTCTATTTGCGGGTTGTTTGCCATCACGACAAACATTTCCATTAGTGCGGAAGGCGTATTTTCGAAAACTGATTCGTCGCTNAGTTCCAAATAGCCATTACATACGCTGAATCGATCATTGATTCTTACCGATGCTTTAGTTTTCTCCGGGTGCATGGTTTCTCGAAANTGCTGCATGATNATGTCNTTNACTTCGCTTATGGCTATCNCGTGCTGGTAGTACTNTTGCATGAAGCTCTCTACCAATAATTTTGTGTCCCTCTGTTCGGTAGTTGAAAATTTCAGAGCTAATTCTCTCTGATAAGCAAATGTCAGTCGGTCCTCCTTTCTGCCGGCTAGGAGATGTAATCCAAACCTAACCCACCAAAGAAAGTCCCTTCCTGCTATTAACCAATCTCGTTCCTGGTCAGTTAAAACTCCTATTTTTGCTAATTCTTCAATATCTGAGGTTTCGTATTGTTTTTGGCAAATCCAAAGAATCGTATGGATGTCGCGCAGAGCACCGGGAGAAGATTTTACGTTTGGCTCAAGATTATATTCGCTATCTTCGAATTGTTTGTGCCTGGACTTTTGTTCTTCTAATTTTGATGAGAAAAAAGGGGCGCTAGGCCAAACTTTGCTCTTTGTCGAGCTGTCTTCTATCTTACTAGAAAGACTCTGGTCTCCCACGATCAAGCGCTTTTCGCTCATCGCGGTTGCCACTGTGATGTCTTTTGACGCCTCTTCTGTGCAGGAAGCNATGTCACGNGCACTATGTCCNACCTCTAGATTNAGATCGAANACTTCCTGAAAAAACNGCTCAACTGCACTTTTTTCTCGGTCCAGGTTTTCCGAAACAAGTAATAAATCGATATCCGAATGAGGGTGTAGTTCTCCTCTCCCATAACCACCAACTGCATAGAGGGCTGAGTTGCTATCTGTTTCAAAGTGGTTGAGCCAAATTTTAGTTAGGATTTTGTCGATGCCTTGGCTGTACTCTTGTAACAATTGTCTAATAGGCGTGTTAGACCAATACTTCGATTCTATAGTGCTGCGAAGTTCTGAGATTAACTCTTTAGCAGTATTACTGCCGGGCTTGCTTGCAGAATGATTTTTCAAATANTAAATGGCCTCGTCATTTCGAAGAGTGAATATTTCGCAGCCGTCTCTAGTTGCCATTAAAGTGTGTTCCCACTGNGCAGAGAGTTTGTGGTCTTTCGTTACAACGGTCCAGTTGTCTTTCAGTATTTTGATATTTCTTTTGCCTGCATTGATCATCGGCTCTATCGTGAAGGTCATACCTTCCTCTATCCTCATGCCCGTCCCGGATTTTCCGTAATGCAAGACNTGAGGNGNATCGTGAAAAATTCTGCCGATGCCATGCCCACAAAATTCTCTTACAACTGAAAACCGGTTATTTTCAGCGTGTTTTTGGATTGCTTCTCCTATATCGCCGAGAGTCGCACCGTCTTTTACTTCGTCGATTCCTCGATACAGGCATTCTTGCGTTATCTTGATAAGTCTCTTCGCCAGAATGCTTGGCTCTCCAACAAAGAACATCTTGCTGGTATCTCCAAAAAAACCATCTTTTATAACGGTAATATCAATATTTAAGGTGTCTCCTGCTTTTAGAATTTTTGATTCGCTGGGTATACCATGACAGACCACTTGGTTGACTGATGTGCATATAGATTTTGGAAAAGGGATCTGATTTGGCCCTCCGCCGTAGTTCAGCGGTGCAGGAATACAGTCGATGTCATCGACGATATAGTCATGGCAGATTTTATTCAGTTCCTCAGTGGATACTCCTGGAGTTATATGATCTTCGATCATTTCTAGCACCGATGCGGCCAGCCGTCCTGCTATCCTCATTTTTTCNATTTCNTCGGTGCTTTCNACTTTTGCGACCATAAAACTANCTTCTTATGTGGTGAGAANTATGGTATAAATCGCGCCGCGCTTTANCAATCAAAAGAGCGAATAGATTAAAAAAAAGTAANCGTTTCGNAATGAGTCGACGGGTGCCACTAANCGTGGTTTNGGCTTTGGAAGCGNTGAAATANAAACAACCCGGAGGATAATATGAGTGTAACGATGCGAGATATGATGGCAGCGGGAGTNCANTTCGGCCATCAGACAAGGTTCTGGAATCCAAAAATGGCTTCNTATATTTTTGGAGCCAGGAACAAAATCCATATAGTAAANCTAGAAAAGACTTTGCCNGCTTTTAACGAGGCGCTAGAAGAGATAAAGCGCTTAGCTNCNAAGGGCCAAAAGATTCTATTTGTTGGCACGAAACGATCTGCTGCCAAAGTAGTNGCNGAACANGGACAACGGTCAGGNATGCCCTATGTTGATCAGAGNTGGTTAGGCGGGATGTTAACNAACTACAAAACGATTCGNCAATCTATAAANCGGTTGGAAGAANTGGAGAANCAAAGTGAAGATGGCACCTTTGAACTTCTNACAAAAAAAGAAGCGCTCCAAAGGACGCGAATGATGAATAAGTTGAATGCGAGTTTAGGCGGAATCAAGGANATGGGAGGATTACCTGACGCGCTTTTTGTGGTCGATGTGCAATATGAANGAATTGCCATTAACGAGGCTAATAAATTAGGAGTACCTGTTTTNGGAATAGTTGATACCAATAGTGACCCTGATGGCGTCGATTTTGTGATTCCTGGTAACGACGATTCTTTTAGAGCAATCAGGCTCTACGTGACAGCCATCGCAGATGCGGTAATCGAAGGAAAGGAAAATGCTTCGCTGGTTGTTCAAGAAGAAGAGTTCGCCGAAACTTCGGAAACCAGAGAAGCTCCGCATACGGAGATATCTGAAGGGGTTGCGGCCACAGTAGAAAAAGCATTTTCCGAGGAAGATCGCCTAGAAGATGAAAGGCAAAAAGCCNTGGCTGCGGCAGAAGAAGCCCAACTGTCTGAAAATAGTGTTGAGTCCGACGCCGAAGAAGTTACAGCGAGTGACGAATCGGCAGAGGTAAATGATTCCGAGGAAAAGGAGTAACGTTTTGACGATAACAGCGGCAATGGTAAAGGAGCTAAGAGAGAGGACCGGCCTTGGAATGATGGACTGTAAAAAGTCGTTAGTCGAAGCAGGCGGAGACATGGAACTGGCAATTGAGGAATTGAGAAAGAAAAGTGTACTCAAAGCGGCAAAGAAGTCCGGTCGGATTACTGCCAATGGACTGCTGGGACTGAAAACTTCTGAAGACTTGAGCAGAGCGGCTATAGTAGAGATCAACATAGAAACCGATTTTGCTGCTAAAAATGAAAAGTTCATCTCCTTCGTATCTAAGGTCGCCGATGCGGTATACAACTCGGAAGAAGATTTAACGGCGTTAATGAAATCAGGGTTGGATGAGGAAAGAGAGACTCTGGTGCAGGAGATTGGTGAGAATATTTCGGTGCGAAGAGCGGANAGGCTNNCAGCCCCTGNGGGTGGTTGTGTGGCAGCTTATCTTCANAGCGATAATTTAAAAGGTTGTCTTGTTGNNCTGGATAGTAGCAAGTCAGATCTGGGTCGGGATATAGCTATGCATATAACCGCAATAAACCCGATGGTTATAAGAAGCGAGGATATCTCTGAAGACACCATNAATAAAGAACGAGAAATTTACCTGTCTCANGCNCAGGAGTCGGGNAAANCNGAGGAGATCGTTGAGAAAATGGTTGATGGCCGTATCAAAAAGTTTCTCAGTGAAGTCAGTTTGTTAGACCAACCCTTTGTCAAAGAGCCGGANAAGAAAATAAGNGATCTTCTNAAAGANGCNANNTGCGAGATCTTGTCGTTTCGCAGNCTTGAGGTAGGGGAAGGGATAGAAGCTAAGGAAGAGGACTTNGCGGCGGAAGTTGCAGCACAACTCAAGGATTCTAGCTAGCTTTGTCCCGTGTTCTGCTTAAGTTNAGCGGAGAGGCTTTGGGAGGGTCTCAGGGTTTTGGGTTTGATTCAAAAATTCTTCATTTTTTATCNCTAGAGATCAGTAAGTTGATTGCTGTCGGCCATTCTGTAGGNTTGGTCTTAGGCGGAGGNAACTTAGTNAGAGGTTCCGGTTTTGCTGAACTAAGTGATGATCGAGTTGTGGGTGACCAGATGGGCATGCTTGCAACCATAATGAACGCATTNGCGCTCTCTTCTTTTCTCAACCGNAACCAAGTTGTTAATAAAGTATTTTCTGCTCTTGGGATTGCTGGTGTCGCTAAAGACTACGACAAAAATGATGCGCTAGAGGTGCTGTCAAGTGGCAGCGTGGGAATCTTTGCGGGCGGAACAGGTAATCCTTTTTTTACCACTGATACGGCNGCTTGTTTGAGAGCGATCGAGCTTCAATGTGACTTGGTAGTCAAGGCAACCAATGTCGAAGGAGTTTATTCTNCGGANCCGAATACGGACAAATCAGCNAAAAAGTATGATGAGATAACTTTTAATGAAGTCATCGAAAATGATTTGAGTGTCATGGATATGACAGCNGTCNTACTNTGNCGCGATCATAAAATGCCGATTATCGTTTGTAACATCGNTAGAGAAGATAACCTGTTAAAGGCAGCGAANGGTGATCCCGTTGGTACAAGAGTTAGCTGAAACTTGAATTGTCTTTTGTTGNTCAAGACGAGTCTGGAGGAGAGAAAATGTTAGAAGAAGTCATAACCGATGCGGATGAGAGGATGGGGAAAACACTCGATTCGCTTCAACAAGCATTTTCAAGGATTAGAACAGGAAGAGCCAATCCCAACCTGTTAGACGGGGTCTCTGTGAATTACTACGACGTGGACACGCCACTTTCTCAGGTAGCAAGTATATCTGTGGAAGATGCAAGAACGCTNGTGGTTTCGCCATGGGAGAAAACNATCATCCCGGACATTGAAAAAGAAATCCTTAAAAGTGACTTGGGAATCACTCCTGTAACCACCGGAGATATTATCAGAATCCCCTTGCCGCCNTTGACCGAGGAAAACAGGAGAGACCTCGCAAAAGTCGCAAAAACAGAGGCGGAGAATGCGCGCATAGCGATAAGAAATATCAGACGGGATGCAATCGCGGACTGTAAAGAGCTGGTGAAAGAAAAAATGATTGCCGAAGATGACGGGAGAAAAGGAGAAGAGCGAGTCCAAGGAATTACCGATTCTAGAATTTCCGAAGTGGACCAATTGTTGGCGACGAAAGAAACAGATTTGATGCAAATTTNATNNNCCATCAAAGGCTATTAGTTTCGAATTGAGTACTCTTTAAATTGATAACCAGAATCCTTACCGCCTTACTCCTGGCGTTGGCGATCGGAAGNGCGACGCTGTTTTTGANTGAANTTTGGTTTGCGGTAANGATTGTCTTGNTCACTGGGATNGCNTTTTTNGAANTATGCGNCCTGGTTGGCATATCNCAAAAGNTGGCTCGTATTTTTTGCGTNNGTTGNTATTTGCTTGGATGCCTNNCCTATNTTATNAGCGNCNTAGCTAGAGAGCCNCTNATCTNCTTTTCCTTTTTCGTCTGGATTTGGGCGATACTTTCGGTGGTTTTCTATCCGCGAGGTTCGTGGATTTTTCGCAAAAGATATACCTCGTCTATCCTGGGAGCTCTGTTGCTGTCGGGCGCCGCCTTTAGCGTTCTTGCAATCCGGGAAAGTACGGACGGCTACTTTTGGTTCTTTTGGCTGCTCGTTTTAACCACTTCTGTTGACGCGGGGGGATATTTTGTGGGTCGTAAATATGGAAAAACGCCGCTTGCCCCCAAGGTCAGTCCAGGCAAGACCATAGAGGGGTTAGCAGGGGGTTTTTTCGCGTGTTTAGTTATTTGTGGTACTTTGAATTTTGTCTTTGTCAGCGACAATCATCTAGGTTACTTGATTATAATTCCGTTGGCCTTTTTTGCTGTACTGGGAGATCTGGTTGAAAGTGTGCTCAAGCGTGTACATGGTAAAAAGGATTCAGGATCCATTCTGCCCGGNCACGGGGGNGTGCTGGATCGTATTGATTCGATTATTCCCGTGATGACTGCGGGAGCCGTTTTTCTAGCTATTGGCAGTTAACGATATTTGATCATTTTGTTAGAACTGCTTTAGCTAGTGCCTAACGACTTCGTAAAGGTTAGAATTTAATCATGGATTTTCTTTATTATCCCTTAGGATTCGCTCTTTTATTAGGCGTCGTAGTAACCATTCACGAGCTAGGCCATTTTTTTGCTGCTCGTATAGTCGGTGTTCACGTTGTGCGCTTTTCCGTTGGTTTTGGGAAGCCGCTTTTAGGGTTTACCGACAAACACGGCACATACTTCACTCTTGCGGTGATCCCATTAGGCGGTTACGTGAAATTACTCGGCGAGGANTCNGGTGAGGCAGAGGAGGGTGTTGGCCNACCTNGTNATAAACGNGCAAAAAATTTTCTAGAACTATCAAATTGGGACAAAATATTTATTGCGATTGCCGGGCCAGGAGCGAATTTTGTNCTATCCNTTCTGACTTTTGCCGTCATTTCCATGATTGGGTCATACGAACCGGTACCCTTGTTCAAAGCAGAGAAGCAGTCCCAGTTAATGTCAAGCCGGTTGGGAGATCGGATACATCAAGTGATCGCAGTTGATGAAGTGGAGACGAAAACCTGGGGGCAAGTGCAGCTGTCTTTAGCAGAAAGGTTAGGGGATAGCGGAGTCATTCGCTTGAGCCTATATGACTTGGAGTCTGATTCTCCGATTAAGTTAGAGGTGCCGATTACTAGTTGGCACAAGGATGCGACCGAACCAAATCTTTTACAAAGTCTGGGTGTTAACCCCGGAATTTTCCCTGTAATCGGTCAAATTTCTGAAGGTTCTCCAGCATATAGTGTGGGCTTGCGTCAAAACGACCTGATAGTCTCATTCGCTGGNGAGTCTACTGATTCTTGGGCTGATTTAGTTAGCAGAATCGAGGAAGCTCCTAATTCGACGGTCGATATTTATGTTCTCAGNGGAGGACGTGAACTACTTTACAGGACTGTGATTGGCTCCAGAGTAAATGGCGATGAAACAGCGGTGGGTTTTTTGGGTATCGGTCCAAGGGTTGAGTTTGTGGACAAAAACTTAATCGATGCCCTTCGTGATGGGTTGGTTAGAACCTGGGATATGTCGGTCATGACTCTTTCNTTTTTGAAGAAAATGATTNTNGGAGAGGTTTCCACGGGCAACTTAATGGGACCGATCGGTATTGCCAAGGTTGCCGGTGAAGTGGTTCAGACTAGCTTAAGTCAGTTTTTGGTGGTTATGGCGCTGATGAGNCTTTCCTTAGGTATTATTAATTTATTGCCTATCCCTATGCTTGATGGAGGGATGGTGGTTCTAAATTTGATTGAGTTGATGTTNGGCAGACCTGTTCCTGAAGGGGCTCAGGTCNTAGGNTTTCAGGTAGGTGTNGTGTTGATTGGTGGTTTGTTTCTNTTCGTAACNTATAATGACTTGATTAGGATTTTTTAATGGCCTTTNCTGGAAATTTTTAGGAGACCCATGAAGNTNGCAAGAAGTGTTGCCATCNTGATANTNCTTTTCATTNCTTTNTCTGTGCACTCCCAAGAGTCTCCCGGTTTTGTAGTTGGAGATATCCGTCTGCAAGGGATTCAAAGGGTGTCTGCCGGTACTGTTTTTAATATCTTGCCTGTTAGCGTAGGCGAGACGCTGGATATGTTAAGGACTAGGCAGGTAACTAGGTCTTTGTTCGCATCCGGATACTTTGATGACATACGAATTGCTAGAGATGACGATGTTTTAATTATTAATCTAGTCGAACGACCTGCCATCGAATCTATCGAAATCGAAGGTAATAAAGCGATAAAAACGGATTCTTTGTTAGAGGGTCTAAGCGAACAGGGTTTAAGCGAGGGTGAGATATTTAGACAAGCTACCCTCGAAAGGGTGAGTCTAGAGTTGGAACGGCAGTATGTTGCTCAGGGCCGATACGGGGCCAGCATAGACACAATAATTGAAGAGTTACCGCGCAACCGGGTAAGTATCAAGATAGAGATTGAAGAAGGTAAGAGCTCAGGGATCAGGCACATCAATTTGGTTGGTGCCAAGGCTTTTGATCGGGACATGCTTCTTGGTCAGATTGAGCTGCAACACCCTAGCCTGTTGTCTTTTTACAAAAACGATGACAAGTACTCTAGAGAAAAGCTTTCAGGCGACTTAGAAACCTTGGAGTCATACTACAAGGATCGCGGCTATGCAGAGTTTCGAATTCAATCGACCCAGGTTAGCGTTACACCAGACAAAAGGCAGGTCTATATCACCATAGGTATCGATGAAGGGTCAGTATATGAAGTTAATGATGTCACTTTAGTNGGAGATTTGGGTGATGTTGGCGCNGAGCCAATAGAAGCTTTAATTATCGTGAAACCNGGGCAGATTTTTTCTCANGCGTTAATTACAGCCAGTGAAGAGCGNATAACAGGTACGCTCGGTAATAGTGGATTTACNTTCGCGACTGCCAGTGGGGTNCCTAAACTAAATGAGGATGGGACAGTTGATATTGAATTCTTCGTTACTTCGGGAAAGAGAGCGTATGTTAGAAGAATAAGTTTTTCTGGTAACAGCATGACTCAGGATGAAGTGATGCGAAGAGAGATGAGGCAACTTGAGGGTGGTTGGGCCTCTACAGCGCAAATAGANCTTTCAAAGATAAGGTTAGAGCGTCTGGGCTATTTTAAGGGTGTNGATGTTGAGACGCCCCAAGTAGCTGGNAAAGATGATCAAATAGACGTGAATTTTTCTTTGGAGGAACAACCGTCAGGTAGCATCTCCGCAACNCTCGGGTATTCCCAAGGTTATGGGTTAATTGTAGGAGCCAACTACAACCAGAGTAACATGATGGGGAGCGGTAACAGCCTGGGAGTTGGGCTCAGTGTTTCGAAATATCAAAAACAGATTAGCTTTAATTATTTTGATCCCTACTACACGCTNGATAACATTAGTAGAGGNTTTAATGTGTTTCTTCGAACTGTTGATTATAAACAGGCNAATCTNGCGAGGTTCGAGACNGANTCTGGTGGCCTNGGTGTGAATTTTGGATTTCCAATAGATGAGACTCAGAGGATAAATTTTGGTCTTCANGCGGAATATACAGAACTAAGNACTGGTTATTACTCNGCNCANGAGATCGCTGAGTTCATTGATGANAATGGNAGAGATTCACTTAATTTTAAGTTGAACTTGTCNTGGCAGAAATCGACCTTGAATCGNGGGATNTTTGCAGACAGNGGAACCTCNAGTCAGGTGTCTTTGGAGGCANCGGTNCCAGGTAGCGGCNTAGAGTTTTACAANGTCAGATATGCTGGCGAAACCTATTTTCCGNTTTCCAACAGTTGGACTCTTAGGTTAAGNACAGAATTNGGCTACGGAGACGCNTACGGNGACACCACGGCGTTGCCNTTTTATGAACACTTTTTTGCGGGAGGATTTGGGTCAATNAGAGGGTTCGAGAATTCGACACTNGGACCTNGAACNACACCGCCNNTAGATCTCGAAGGNAANCCTATNTGTTGGAGAGANCCNTGCGGTGATCCTTTTGGNGGAAATTTNCAGATNGAAGCNAGNGCTGAATTAATATTCCCCTTACCTTTTGTTGAAGATAATCGTCAGTTTCGACCAAGTTTGTTTCTTGACGTAGGTAATGTTTTTAACACCAGATGTCCCAGGATTAGTGTTAATTGCTTNGGTTTTGATACCGAAGAAATTAGGTACTCAACCGGATTTTCCGTGACCTGGCTCACCGGTATGGGCCCAATGTCATTTGCCTTGGTCAAGGCCTTCAATACCAAGGATTATGACGAAGAAGAAGCTTTTCAGTTCGAGCTAGGTAAGACATTCTGAGTCATGTAGAATGNCCTTGTTATAGAAGCCCTGGCGGGATGTTTAGATAAATTTGTTTAAGGAAAGGCAATGATGAAAGTATGCATGAAAGTTTTAGTGATGGTTCTGGGGTTTTGGTCCCTAAACGTCAATGCTGAGTTAAATATTGTAGTTTTAGACTCCGTCAGAGCCATNTTAGAAAGCGATGAAGCCAAAGTTCTAGTTGAAGCGGCCAATACAGAAATGGAAGAAGAAGCTAATGAGCTTCGTGGCATGGCTCAGACGATGCAGGATAAGCAAAATAAATTACAGACTGATGGTGAGGTGATGAGTGCNTCAGAAAAGCGAAAAATCGCGAAAGAAATTGAAGATGCTCAAATNGATATTCAATTNAGGCAGCAGAAATTGCAAAAAGAAGTACAAGACAGAAGACAAGAAATTGTCCAGGCGATAGCGCCTCGTTTTGATAAGGTTCTCAAGGATATAATTCAGGTAGATCANATCGACTTCATTTTGGCGCCCACCTCATTGCAGTATGCAAATACGAAGCATGACATCACAAAAAGGGNCACCGAAAAACTCAATGAGCAGAAAGATTAACTGAGAAGCTTCGCTCATGCGTGAGCCAATCAAAATAGGCGAAGTTGCCGAGCTAATAGGGGCTGAGATNGTGGGTGATTCCTCAGTCACATTTGCATCAATTGGTAGCTTAGCGTCGGCTGGCAGAGAAGATCTTTCTCACTTATCAAGTAATNCCTATAGAAAGTTTCTGCCGAGCACGAAAGCTGCTGCTGTTATATTGCAAAGAAAGGAATTGGACTGTTGTCCGGTAACGGCGCTTGTCGTTGAGAATCCGAAACAAGCGTTTGCCAAAGCGACTCAGCTATTTGCGCGTGAGAGGGAAGTGCCCAGGAATTTTGTNCATTCTAGCGCAGCTATAGATGATTCAGTTTCGATTGGAGCTGATTCCTTTATAGGNCCNAATGTGGTTNTAGGANAAGACTGTGTTCTTGANNGTAACGTAGANTTACACGCAAACGTTGTGCTCGGGACAAGAGTNTCTCTTGGCAAAGGCGTGGTCATNATGCCNAACGTGACCCTCTATGATGATGTCAAGATTGGTGCTTNTACNGTTATTCATAGTAATTCGGTNATCGGGTCGGATGGTTTTGGTTTTGAACCTACTGATGGCGAGANNAGTGAAGCCGTAGCNCAGATAGGAGGCGTCAAAATAGGAGAAGACGTGTCAATCGGAGCAGGGACTTGNATCGATTGCGGNACTATTGACGATACGCTAGTGGGGAANGGCGTTAAGATCGATAATCANGTTCAAATTGGCCACAATTGCAAGATAGGCGACAATTCCATCATCTGCGGCCAGGTAGGCATTGTGGGAAGCACCGTTGTCGGTCGAAACTGC
>PBUF01000070.1 GCA_002727775.1 Gammaproteobacteria bacterium | reverse complement strand
TTACAAATCGATGGCGGAATCAATATCAACAACATTGCCCAAGCTTCATCCGCCGGTGCAGATACTTTTGTAGCAGGCACGGCCATTTTTGGCTCAGATGATTACGCAAAAACAATAACCGAGATGAGAAAAGCCATCGCTCAAGAGCAATGAAGCGAAACTGGAAGAGACACTACTCGGCTTACCTATTTGATTTAGACGGAACTCTAGTAGATACCGCCCCGGACATTCACGCCGCCTTAAATTTTAGTCTGAAGCAAGCGGGGCTTAATACTGTGACGGAAGACCTGACACGTCACTGGGTTGGTCATGGCTCAAAAACCTTAATAAAAGAAGCTCTTGATCATCAAGGTGCACAAAGGGAAATTGAGCCTCTATTAAAAGATTTTATAAGCTACTACGAAAACAATATTGCCAACCACAGCAAGCCTTATCCACAAGTTGAGAGCACTTTAGCGACTCTTAAGGANGGGGGGGCAAAATTAGCCGTCGTCACCAACAAGCTCACGAGCCTTACAACCCTTCTGATACGAGAACTAAATCTCGAACGATATTTCTCATCGGTGGTTTGTGGTGATTCAACAAAATTCCCAAAACCATCGCCAGAACCGGTTTTGCTGGCGATGCGTAATCTTGACTCGAACGTCGCCGAAACACTCTTCGTCGGAGATTCCGAAACCGATGTTAGCGCTGCTCGCAACGCTAACATGTCGGTGGTGTGTATGAGAGATGGCTACAATCACGGAATAGATGTGTCATCACTTGATTGTGATGGAGTAATCGCCTCCATGTCTGAACTACTGTAAATGCTAANAGATAATTCTAACTAACGGCGAACCGAGCGATAATTTGTTAACCTTGGTACTACCTGATTGGCCAAGGTTTTCTAATGAACCAACCCAACTATAAATACAAACGCGTTCCAGTTGTTTTAGAAACCTTCTCCGATCTTGAGACCCCTCTATCGGTTTATCTTAANCTCGCTNATGGGCCTTATTCTTATCTTCTCGAGTCNTCTCAGGGCGGAGAAAAGTGGGGGCGATACTCAATTATTGGGTTGCCGTCTAAAACGATCCTTACTGTTCGTGGAGAACAAATTGAAGTCTTACATGATGGCGTNCTNACGGAATCCATCAAAACACAAGACCCTTTCCAATTTATTGAGTCTTTTCAGAATCGNTATGAAATCGAACATCTTCCGGAACTACCCAGGTTCTATGGCGGACTGGTTGGGTATTTTGGCTACGATGCAGTCAGATATGTCGAGAAGAGGATTAAAGAATCCACTCCCCCCGATCCCATTGGCACACCAGACATTCTCCTGATGGTCAGCGAAGATATAGTGGTCTTCGACAACGTGGATAATAAAATTCAATATATTAAGTTGGTAGATCCGCATATCGATAATTCCATAATTGACACGAAGAAAGAACTGACTGAAAGAGCAAACTCGCTTAGCAACAAGAAAATCAGGCAAAACTCAAAANCTTCGTCAGGCACGATCCTTGAATCTGACTTTACGTCGGAAACAGGAGAACAATCCTTTAAAGATGCCGTCGAAAAAATAAAAGAATATACGGTTGAAGGNGACGTCATGCAGGTAGTTCTGGCGCAACGGATGTCGATCCCCTTTAGTTTACCTAGCATCGATCTATATAGNGCTCTGAGAACTCTTAACCCTTCGCCTTACATGTATTTTATGAATCTCAANGAATTCGACATCGTCAGCTCNTCCCCAGAAATTCTCGCCAGGCTCGAGGATGGCAAAATCACAAATCGTCCTTTGGCAGGCACCCGAAGACGCGGCAAAACAGAAAAAGAAGATCAAGATTTAGAAAATGAACTGCTCAATGATCCCAAGGAAATAGCTGAGCACTTNATGCTNATCGATCTGGGGAGNAATGACGTTGGTAAAGTTTCGGAAATAGGATCAGTTGAGGTAACTGAGCAGTTCGTCATAGAGAGATATTCGCACGTCATGCACATTTCATCCAATGTCGAAGGCCACCTTCAAAAAGGGAAAAGCGCCTACGATTTATTGAAAGCNACCCTTCCTGTTGGGACTTTATCAGGTGCNCCGAAAGTGCGAGCGATGGAAATCATCGACGAGCTCGAACCGGTNAAAAGAGGCATATATGGCGGGGCAGTNGGCTATATTTCGTGGAGCGGCAACATGGACACAGCAATCGCCATCAGAACAGCAGTTATAATGGANGGCAGNCTTTACATCCAAGCAGGCGGAGGTATAGTCGCCGACTCTGTTCCCCGACTAGAGTGGAAAGAATCAATGAACAAATGTCGCGCCATATTCAAAGCGGCTGAATTAGCATCCTCGGGATTCAGCGACAATAGCCCAAACCTTTAGCTATCATAGAACCTAAGCTGGAATAGTTGTTACTCAAAACCCTGGATAATCTCGGATGACCGATAGCCTNCAAGATCAATCGATCCTCATGATCGATAACTATGACTCTTTCACCTACAACATTGTTCAATATTTATCTGAACTCGGGGCGGAAGTAACAGTTTATCGAAATGATGAGATCCTCATCAGTGATATCGAAAAAATCGCTCCTGACAAAATCGTAATTTCTCCAGGCCCGTGCACACCAAACGAGGCTGGCATATCCCTTGAGTGTGTCGCTCAATTCTCAGGGGAAATCCCGCTTCTAGGCGTATGTCTGGGTCATCAGAGCATCGGTCAATCTTTTGGGGGGGAAATAGTTCACGCGCGACAAATAATGCACGGCAAGACTTCTCTCATTCATCACGACAACAAAGGNGTTTTCACTAACCTTCCCAACCCATTTGAAGCCACTCGCTATCACTCTCTGATAATTGAGAAAAATACTCTACCCTCGACTCTCGAGGTAAGCGCATGGACCGGGACTGTTAATCACGTCGATGAGATTATGGGTATCCGACATAAAGACCACGAAGTTGAAGGTGTCCAGTTTCATCCCGAATCGATCTTTACCAAAAATGGCCATGATCTCCTTCAAAATTTTCTTCACATAAAAAAGAGGCCGTAATGCAAATACAAACTGCGCTCGCAAAAATTGTGGAAAGCAAGAACCTGAGCCGCGAGGAATCTGCTCAAGTCTTCAACCTAATAATGACTGGCGAAACGACTGACGCTCAGATTGGCGCCTTTCTTGCTGCGATGCGCGTCAAAGGAGAGACAGCAGAAGAACTGGCAGGTGCTGCAGAAACCATGCGAAATCTGTCCTCTAAAGTCCCTCTCACTTCAACGGAGAAACTAGTCGACACATGTGGTACCGGTGGCAGCGGTTTGAAATTGTTCAATATTTCAACTGCCGCAGCGTTTGTTGCATCAGCAAGCGGTGCCCTAGTCGCCAAACACGGTAATCGGAAAATGACTAGCTTCTGTGGTAGCGCGGACGTATTAGAGGCAGCAGGTATCAAACTGGAATTAACACCCGAGCAAATTGCGGNTTGTATCAATCAGATAGGNATNGGCTTCATGTTCGCCCCNGCTCATCACNGCGCCATGAGATATGCNGGCCCNGTTCGGCAGGAGCTCAGCATCAGAACCATGATGAATATACTTGGCCCAATGACNAATCCNGCCCAGGCAAAAAGACAGGTAATNGGGGTTTTTGCTCGAGAGTGGCAAGAGAAAATCGCTAGAGTCCTTCAAATGCTTGGCAGTGTTCATGCTCTTGTGGTGCATAGTGAAGGTTTAGANGAAATTAGACTGGACGCGCCCACACATGTGGTCGAACTCAAAGATGACACGATAANTGAATATACNATANCACCTAGAGATTTTGGAATTGCTGAAGCGACACCTGAAGAACTTCAAAAACTTTCGGCCGACTCAGTGTCAAAAAGTCTCGAGCTTGTCAAAGAGGGTTTGAGTCAACCTGATTCCCTCGCAGCCAACATAGTTGCCCTAAATGCGGGNGCCGCGATCTATGCGTCGGGGGTAACGGANGATCTCAAATCAGGGGTTTCGGCAGCTCAAACNATCATCGCTGAAAAAAGTGGCTTGGCAAAGTTAAAGGAATTAGCTCTACTCTCCTCAAAAGAAACTTAGACAATGAGCGACATACTGGAAAAAATTCTCTCAACCAAACGAGAGGAAATCATGCAAAGAAAACAAAAGCTCTCTTTGTCGGATCAAAAGAGGTTAGGAGAATCGCAGGACGAGCCTAGAGACTTTGTGAACGCCTTGAAATCAGCCGCAATCAACCGCAGGGCCGGCGTGATAGCGGAAATAAAAAAAGCCTCGCCCAGCCAAGGAATCATTCGAGAAAATTTCGATCCCGTATCAATAGCTAAATCGTACGAACAACACGGCGCAGCCTGCCTATCGGTTCTTACTGACTCTCAATATTTCCAAGGTTCGGACGACTTTATTTCACTAGTTAAAGCGCACGTTGGNCTNCCNGTTCTCCGAAAGGATTTCACTATAGACCCCTATCAAGTCTACGAGGCTAGAGCAATCGGTGCTGATTGCATTCTCTTGATCGTGGCCGCACTCGATACAAAAACGCTTAGGGAGCTCTTTGAACTTGCCCATTCCCTCAAACTTGGAGTTCTTGTAGAGGTCCATAATAGAGCTGAGCTTCAAGAAGCGCTTGAGTTAGATCTAACGCTGGTGGGCATAAACAACAGAAACTTAAAAACTTTTGAAACCAGCCTAGAAACCACAACCGAACTACTCGAGCACATACCTCAATCGATTACCGTGGTCACTGAGAGCGGCATACGCAANAAGAGTGACGTGAGTTTAATGCAGAAAAATCAAGTGAATTGCTTTTTAGTAGGGGAAACCTTCATGAGATCAGAGATACCAGGAGAGGCGTTAAGCGATTTATTTTACTCCTATAATCTTCCCCAAAAAGAATAAGGTCGTTCTATTAAATTTTTGAGGTCACCAATAGCTCAAAATCGATAGGTGGATTTCGTCATTACTCCCGCTAGAATTTTCATAACTCGCTTTGTACGTTCACTAAATTCTACTCCACCGAAAGCCAAGGCCTCCTCGCCATGGCGTTTCTCATCTTCGCGCATTTGTCTAAGAATGGCCCTACTACGCAGGTCTTTCTCGGGAAGGCTATCCAGATGCTCATCGATATGCTCGACCACACGATCCTCGGTTGCTTCAACGAAACCCAGGCTATATTTGTCTCCCAGTAAACCAGTAATCGCTCCAACGCAAAACGACGACGCATAAAACACAGGAGCCAGAAGACTTTCCCGGCTCTCTAATTCCTTCAGACGCGAAGAACACCAAGCTAGATGATCTCTTTCTTCTTCTCCGGCCTTTCGCAATTTTTCCTTAACAGCAGAACTGGCAGCCGTCATTGACTGGCCTTCATAGAGTGCTTGCGCACAGATCTCCCCGATATGATTGACTCTCATCAAACCCGCTGCATGAGCTTTTTCGGAGTCAGACATCTCTTCCGCTTCCACTCCCTCACAAGGACTTTCTCTCGAACTTTGAAAACTACCAGAAAGGGTTTTTAGTCCGTTATCTACAGCAGCTACGATGGAGTCGGACAAGTCTCCACTAAATCTCGGGTCATTCATAAATCAATCACTTTGCCGCTTGATCGCTCGGTGGCCAATATCTCCGCGAAAATAGTGATCTTTCCACTTGATGTTATTAACCCGGGCATAGGCGAACTCTGCTGCTGAAGCCACACTTTCGCCGGCGCCAACCACACAAAGAACCCTTCCGCCATTTGTTTTAATCTCACCCTCTACTTCAATGGTTCCCGCATGAAAAACCTTAGTATTTGATGCTGTAACGTCAAGACCCTCGATGATATCACCGGTCTCGTACTCAACCGGATAACCTCCCGCCGCCATGACTACACCGAGAGCAACTCTTTCATCAAACTCGAGGTGGTAATCTTTCAGCTCTCCGGAGACCGCTTTCTCACATGCTTCTAACAAATCGGATCGAAGACGATACATAACTGGCTGGGCTTCCGGGTCTCCAAAACGGCAATTAAACTCAATAACTTTGGGATTTCCATGCTTATCTATCATTAAGCCAGCGTATAGGAACCCGACATATGGACTGCCCTCTTCGATCATTCCGTTAAGGGTAGGAGAAATAACTTGTTCCATGACTTTTTTATGCACCTTTCGATCAACAACAGGTGCGGGAGAATAGGCTCCCATACCACCTGTATTTGGTCCTAGGTCTCCTTCATCCCTTCTTTTATGGTCTTGAGATGACGCAAATGAAATAGCAGTCTTACCATCACATAGACAAATAAAACTAGCTTCTTCTCCCTCCAAAAATTCCTCGATGACCACTTGCCTCCCAGCATCTCCAAAGGCTTCACCACTTAACATTTCTTTTAAAGCGTCAATTGCTTCTTTTTTTGTCTGAGCGATCACCACGCCCTTCCCAGCAGCTAGGCCATCCGCCTTGATCACAATGGGAGTTCCACGAGCTTCCACATACTCGATAGCTGAATCCAATTCATCGAAGGTTTGAAACTCAGCAGTGGGAATCGCGTACTTATCGAGAAATAATTTAGTAAAAGACTTGGACCCTTCAAGCTGAGCCGCCTTCTTGGTCGGACCAAAAATTCGCAACCCAGCACCCTGAAACGCATCAACAATACCCTCGACCAGCGGAATTTCAGGCCCAACTAGAGTGAAATCAACCCTTTCGGCCAAGGCACGGTCAATCAAACCAGTAAAATCGTTCGTGTCGACCTCAAGATTCCTAACCTTCGCTTCTAGCGCCGTTCCAGCATTGCCTGGAGCAACCAAAACCTCGGTCACCCGATCAGATAGACTCAACTTCCACGCTAGAGCATGCTCTCTTCCTCCAGATCCTATTACCAGTACTCTCATCGACTATTTCCTGGCACGCCCATCAATGACGAAAATGTCGCGTGCCGGTGAAGACCATCGCAATTTCGTGTTCATCCGCGGCCTCAATGACTTCTTTATCCCGCATGGACCCTCCGGGCTGAATAACCGCAACAATTCCTTCCTTTGCAGCAGCGTCAATGCCGTCTCGAAATGGAAAAAAAGCATCTGATGCCATCACAGCACCAGTCACCTCGAGCCCTTCCTCTTTGGCCTTTAAGCCCGCGATCTTGGCACTTACTACTCTACTCATCTGGCCAGCGCCCACGCCTACCGTTTTTTGGTTCCGCGCATAAACGATCGCATTACTTTTGACGAACCATGCCACCTTCCAGGCAAAGAGCAGGTCTCTCATTTGCTCTTCTGTCGGCGATAACTTACTCACTACCTTTAACATCTCGGGCGATAGACTCAATAAATCAGAATTTTGAACCAGCAGTCCCCCGCCCACCTTTTTATAGGACATCAAGTCTGAGCCAGCCGCCAGGTCACCACATTCAAGCAAACGCACATTCTTTTTTGTCTCTGC
>PBUF01000006.1 GCA_002727775.1 Gammaproteobacteria bacterium | reverse complement strand
CTCTTCCAGTTTCGTTTCATTGCTCTTCAGTGATGGCTTTTTTCATGTCGGTTATTGTTTTTGCATAATTATTTGAGCCAAAAATGGCCGTGCCTGCAACAAAAGTATCTGCGCCGGCGGATGAAGCTTGGGCAATGTTGTTGATATTGATTCCGCCATCGATTTGTAACCGAATTGATTTCCCTGATCGATCGATTATTTCACGAGCCTCTCTCAGTTTTGAAAGGCTTGTTTCTATGAATTGTTGTCCGCCAAAACCAGGATTTACTGACATGATTAATACCAGATCAACTAGCTCCAGAACTTCGTCAAGTACCGTCAGAGGAGTCGACGGATTAAAAACGATGCCAGCTTTCGAGCCCCCGGTCTTTATCAATGCGAGCGTTCTGTGCAGATGCTCAGTGGTTTCGGGGTGGACAGAAATAAACTCCGGTTTGGCGTCGAGAAAATCTTCGACCAGTCGGTCTGCCGGCTTCACCATTAAGTGAACATCAAACAAGCAGTTGAGATTAGCTTTTCGTAGCGATTGCAATACTAAAGGGCCTACGCTCAGATTAGGTACGTAATGGTTATCCATGACGTCATAGTGGATTAGGTCGGCACCCGCTGACACAACGCTTTGTATTTCCTCTCCTAATCGAGAGAAATCTGCAGCTAAGATTGAAGGAGCTATCCAAGGGCTATTCATGTTACCAGTCTACTCCTGTTATACGATGAGAGAAATCGGCAACAGAGTTGATTCAATTTATTGAAGTGATTCATATTGCTCTATCGTGCCGATATCGACCCATCTGCCTTTATGCTCCTGTGCCGTAAAATAATGTGATCCCAAGAGTCCGAATAGCCAGTCTCTTGTCCATGAAAATGGTCCCTCAGGAGAGTCACAAAATAGCTTGGGATCAATTATTGCTATCCCGCAATAGGTGTAAGATTTTCCTCTTGATATGATTTTGCTGTTTTCGATTTCGAAGTCTCCGTGGTCTTCGTCCTCATTTTTTCTGACAACGAGATGGGCAAGACAACCATTACGTAATTGTTCAGGAAGATCAGAAAATCTGAAATCCGTATAGATGTCTCCGTTTACTGTCAGAAAGGGCTCATTACCGATAAGGTTAAGCGCTTTTTTTATTCCCCCTCCTGTTTCTAAAAGTTCCTCTTCGACACTATATGTTATTTCGACCTGGTAGCGGCTACCATCTCCCAGAAACTCGATGATCTGGTCTCCCAGGTGATGCAGATTAATTACGATTTCATGATATCCCTCGTGAGCTAGATTTTTCACTATGTATTCAATGAGCGGACGTCCCTGGATCGGGAGCAGAGGCTTGGGCGTTTTATTTGTTAATGGCGAAAGACGAGAGCCTTTCCCTGCCGCTAAAATCATGGCCTTCATAAATAGTGCTGAATCTTTTCTGTTAGAGGATTTTTAACGGCGATTAGGAGCTCTTGTAGGCTTTCCAAATCTGGGTAATCCTCAATTTGTTGGATTAATGCTTCCATTACCTGAGGGATATATCTGAGATGTGAGGGTTTATTGTCCCGTAAGTAAAGCCGAACAAAAATCCCAATCGCTTTTATTTGTCGCTGACTCGCGGTCATGACTAGCCAGCCTTTAGCAGTATCAAATGGAATTTCGCGAAAGAGGTCGGATTCCTTCAGATAAAAAGAGAGGTATTGATCTATCTTAGTAAAAGAAAAGTAGTGATAGCAGTCACATAGCAAGGAGGCTAAGTCATAGAAGCCCGGCCCAATCAAAGCGTCCTGAAAATCGACGATTCCTAACCGGCCATTTTCAAATAAAAGGTTTCTGCAGTGATAATCTCGATGTATGCAGACTTGAGGTTGCTCCATGGCTTGAGCGATAAGCTTTTTGCTGGCCGNGGTTTCCATTACCTTAGGGATACCACCACCTAGACAATCATCAATTACCCAGTTGTCGAAAATGGAGAGTTCTTCCGCTAATCGTTGCGCTGTNTAATTTGGAATAATNGGATCACTAANCTTTTGAANTTCATAAAGTGCGGAGATGGCGCTTTTGATTGCGTACTCCTCCGTACTCGTNCCGTATACGTCCTCAAAGCGNGTANTACCTAGATCATCCATNAAAAAATAGCCTTGCTCGGCTTCAAAGTNCAAGATCTGNGGAACTGGAAGATCAAAACTTAAGAAGAGTTTAGAGAGCTTGATGAATTGGTTATTATTTTCAAGAGACGGAGGGCTGACCATGAAAACCAGGCTATTGGTCTCGGTGTACAATCGATAAAATTTTCTATGGCTGGCCTCTGCAAGGAGCAGCTCGTCGCCCTTAAAGGAGTGTCCCAAGTCAGCTAGTATGTCAGCGCACCATTTTTTTTCGATTTCGTTCATACGTTAGTTGGGATTAAGCTAACCAAGTTTCTATTACAAAGTTGTAAGCACTTTATTAGGCAAAACGTTATTTGCACGGGATTNATTTGAAATATTCGTTGATCATTATCTACTTTTTTTGGTTGATTTCATCACCGTTTTCCTCGTGGGCGATAGAGTCACCAAAAGACTCCCGAGAGGTGAGAACAGGTTTTTCTCAATACTTGGCAGGAACAGAACCTTCCAACCACAACAGTAAAGATAGCTATTGTTTCTCGCCGAGCTTTTTGGTGGAGCGCAGACCAAAAGAAATTATGGTTTCAGGTGGAGTGCCCTATGAAATCGAAGCGCTTCGCGTGGGTGGGGAGTTCGATGGGAAGATCAGATTCGAGAACGACGTTAAAATGCGACTAGATGAACAGACCGCTATTGCGCCTATTGTCGACGTGTACGCAGATTCCGGAAAGGCTGAGTTCCCAGCAGGAATTGAGCTATATGGACCCGATTACTTGCTCAGGGGAGAAAGAGCAACTGCAGATATAAATGTGAAGGCCTTAGAAGTAAAAAACCCTGAACTTCTTTTCTTAGAGACTGGTTTGAGAGTAGAAGCTGACTTTATGACTCAAAAAGCAGACGGGTTGAGTTTGTCCAAGGCCATATTAACTTCCTGTAGCGAGAGTTCTGAGGGGTGGATTCTCTCGGCATCGAGTATCAGGCTGCGAGACGAGAAAAAGAATGCAATGGCTAGAAACTTACTTCTCAGGATAAAGGGAGTGCCGTTAGGTTATTTGCCTTACCTACCACTACCTTTGAAAGAGGGGAAAGACAGAGGTTTTAGATTTCCGAGTGTGGGATTGTCTAGCAACGATGGTTTTGAGATAGGTATTCCCTATGAGGTCAGTGGCTCCGATAACAGGCAGTTTTCAGTTATGCCGAGATTAGTGACCAAAAGAGGCGTTGGGTTCGAGACTACTGGGAGCTTTGGAAATCACCTGCATCAGACGATGCTTTCAACCGATTATCTTTATAAAGATCGGCTCTTCAATGGTGAATTCTCAAGGGAAGAATTTGATCGTTTGCAGTTGCCCTCTAACGAATCAGAATTTAACGGCGTCGATCGTTGGAGTGGCTCGGTATTACATAAAGGAAGATTTGGGTATTTTGAAACGGAGCTAGATCATAATTTCGTCAGTGACCAGGACTATTTTCGGGATGTCAGTTCAAGTTACAGCGGTATTCAGCGTGAGCCAATGTCCCAGTTTGCGCGAGTTGGATTGAGATTTGACGAGCTCAAGGTTGATGTTTTGGCGAGGGACTTTGAGGTGACTGACTCCATTTCGAGTTCCCGTTATCGAATTACTCCTGAAATATCTGCGGCATACTCGTTAAGGAGTCCTAACCGGCCTTCGATTAGTTTTTCTTTTCGCTCAACGAATTTCTCCCACTCGACGTGGCATGGTGTAGAAGACCTTCAGCCTGAAGGAAGAAGGAATCATGTTGAGATGATTTTGTCACAACCTCTGGCCACCAAGTTTGGACTGGCAAAGGTTGAGGGAGGTTACAGATACTCGCGTTACATACTTGATGAGACGCTGGGACTCAAAGAAGTGAGTGGGGCACAGGCGAAGCAATCTCGAGGACTCGGCTTCTTCTCTTTCGACCTGAAAAGTTATTTTGATAAAGACATAAATTGGAGGGGCAANCCACTTATTCAGACTATAGAACCTAGATTCTATTTCTTGTTTCAGGAGTATGTGGATCAAACTCGAATACCTGTTTTTGATGTCGCTAATTTTCAAAGTGGCTATTCTCGGCTATTTCGACGTGATCATTTCGCAGGTATTGATCGGATAGCCGATGCAAATAAAGTGGTCTTGGGNATTTCTTCATCGACCAGCTCCAAANAGGGGGGGCAGGAGCTTCTTGTATTTCGAATNGGTCGATCCTTTCTCTTTGAAGATCGTAGAGTCCGACTTGAGGATCGTTATTCTGTCGATCAAGACGAAGCATTAGTTGGTGATTTATCAGTGCTGATTAACGATAGACTAAGCTCCACCATAGGTTTTGTTTGGGACGACAATGATAAGGGTATTAGGCAGTCGTCGTTCCACCTCAATTATCGTGGGAAACGTAACGAATTGGTAAACGTGGGCTACCGAAAACTGGTTGAGCATGATATCAATCAAACAGATNTTTCGCTTACATGGCCACTGTTTGAGAGAACTTCTCTTTTTGCCAAGTGGCAATACGATTGGAGCAGAAACCGCTCTTCCGATTCGTTTATTGGATTTCATCACGAAAATTGTTGTTTAGAGGTAAAAGTTGGTTACAGAAAGTCTTTGGATATTCCCTATTCAAGACTTTATTTTTCTCCCGAGACTGATGAATCAATTTTGTTACAATTCAATCTGAAGGGTCTTGCGGAGTTTGGATCCAGAGTGGAGTCGATTATGAAGCAGGGTATTCAAGGATATTCCTATGAAAACTGAAGTAGAAGCNATGGCTGGAAATCCAGGAATTTGGAATATCAGATTTCTGGGCGGTTGTTTGATTTTGCTGTGGATATGCGTGATCTGGACGAAGCCGGCATTGGCTGCATACCAAGAACTAGATGGTATTGTTGCTGTGGTGGAGGATGATGTTGTTTTGGTATCCGAGCTCATGCTTCGAATAGACGCCGTGAGAAAGCAAATTGACGCAAGTGGTTCAGCCATGCCTCCCGAAGAAGTATTAATTAGTCAGGTTTTAGAGAGGTTAATTCAAGAAAATATTCAATATCAGGAGGCAACGAAACGGGGCATAGACATAGACGAGGACACGCTGACCAAAGCGGTAACCCAGTTTGCGACAAACAACAACTTAACTTTAGAACAATTCCAGCANGCTTTGTTGCAAGAAGGAACGAATTACCGAGCGTTTCGAGAAGAGATACGCAGGGAGATGATTATTACCCGTTTACAGCGCAATCTGATTGCTCGAAGAGTTGTGATTTCCGAACAAGANATTGATGGGATGTTGAATTCTCCATTTTATAAAGAACTTTTTTCAGATGAATATCGAGTNGGCCACATTATGTTGTNNGTGGNTGAGCAAGGCGGAAACAGCGCCCAGGAGNAGGCTGCAGCTCGAGCAGCTGTNATTATTGACACTCTTAAACAAGGCACGGAATTTTCCGAAATTGCTATGGCAGAATCATCATCGAGTAGTGCGCTGGAAGGCGGTGATATGGGATGGCGTAAGGCAGCGGCATTACCAAGCTTGTTTTCGGAGACGGTATTGGATATGACTATTGGTGAAGTATCGGACCCGATAATCAGACCTGGTGCTGTCCACATTATTAAGTTACTCGATAAACGCGGCGTAAGCCTGGAAACTGTTAATCAGACTAATGTCAGGCACATATTAATTGCACCTTCTGAAATAAGAACGCCTAAAGAGGCCGAAATATTGATCAAGGAAGTAAAGAGGCAGTTGTCAGAGGGGCGGTCCTTTGAAGAACTTGCAAGTGAATACTCTGATGATCCGGCGAGTGCATTAAACGGTGGTAGTTTAGGATGGTCAGAACCTAGTTCTTTTGTGGAAGCGTTTTCAGCTGTTATGGAGGAAATGGACATTGGAGCCCAGAGCGATCCGTTTCTTACGCAATTCGGTTGGCATATTTTGGAGGTGGTTGACCGTCGTGAACAGGATGTTGGCGAAGAGGCTAGGGAGAGTAAGGCCGTTGAGCTTATCCACAGGCGACGCTTTGAGGAAGAAAGAGAGAAATGGCTCAAAGAAATTCGCGATGAATCTTTTGTAGAAATCCGCCTATGATTTGTCAATGATCGTATTAACTCCGGGAGAGCCCGCTGGGGTTGGTTTAGATCTGGTTGTTCAACTTGCTCAGGATAAAAGAAACTCACCNATTTTAGTGCTTTGTGATCCAGAGGTTCTGCAAGAAAGAGCAGAACTGCTAGGTTTAAGTTTNATAGTTGACGCNAATTGTGAGTCGCCCAGNTCAGAGCCTCAGAGAATCACTGTATTGTCGGTTCCTGTCAAAAATCANGTNAAACCAGGCGTACTNGATGTCGCAAATGCAAAATCGGTTNTAGACGCTTTGGATATNGCGATCGAAGGATGTTTANGTGGTAAATACAAAGCGTTAGTCACCGGACCNGTTCAAAAATCAGTCATTCAGGAGGCGGGCTTNGAATTCTCAGGNCACACAGAATATCTGGCTGACAAAAGCGGGGTAGAGAATGTNGTTATGATGCTCCAGGGCGGCGGGATGCGTGTGGCGTTGGCGACAACGCATCTGCCCATTCATCGAGTTGCCGGGGCGCTGTCGAGGGAGTCTATAGAGGCTAAATTGAGGATAGTGANTGAGTTTCTCCAGAAAAAGTTTTTGTTACGATCTCCTAGAATACTNGTGTCGGGANTAAATCCTCATGCGGGTGAGAAAGGACATTTAGGCCTGGAGGAATTAGAAATCATAGAACCCGTATGTGAAGCATTACGAAACGAGGGTTTTGATATAGACGGGCCTTTACCCGCAGACACACTTTTTGCGGGCTTCTCCTCTGAATCAGCAGATGCAATTTTTGTGATGTACCATGATCAGGGTCTGCCCGTCCTAAAATATGCATCTTTTGGTGAAGCGGTCAATGTCACACTAGGACTTCCTTTTATTCGAACCTCCGTTGACCATGGCACAGCATTAGATATAGCAGGATCTGGAANTGTNGACCTAGGAAGCACTAAAGCTGCGATACATTTAGCNGAGCGCCTATCTGGTTTTAGCCATGGTGAGAACTAGAAAACGGTTTGGCCAGAATTTTTTAATNGANGAAGGTGT
Source organism: Gammaproteobacteria bacterium (assembly GCA_002727775.1). Taxonomy (GTDB): domain Bacteria; phylum Pseudomonadota; class Gammaproteobacteria; order Pseudomonadales; family Azotimanducaceae; genus UBA4421. Next base: position 755 of record PBUF01000006.1, on the reverse strand, counting down.
AATCGATCGAATAGTTTCAGTTGTAGGGNTAAGTGNTAGCGATNGGGTTTTAGAAATAGGTCCTGGNACAGGAGCGATTACTTCAAGACTGCACGAGATTGCGAAAGAANATTANACAGCNATTGAGATTGATCGAGATTTAGTGCGGTTATTAAGCGATCGTTACCCTNNNTTGACGATATTGAACGAAGACGTTCTTCAAGTGAATTTTGATTCGTTAATCGTAGAGAACGAAGTTCGAGTAATTGGTAATTTACCATACAACATAACTAGCCCGTTGCTTTTCAGATTGATGTCGACAAGTGCTCGCTCGAAAGTGCAGGATTTTCATTTTATGGTCCAAAAAGAGATGGCAGATAGGCTTGCTGCGTCACCAGGTAGTAAAAGTTGGGGAAGGTTAAGCATCATGATTCAAACTTCTTTCGAAGTGAGTCGCATCTTTGATGTTGCGCCCTCGGCATTTAGACCGCAACCTAAGGTTTGGTCTAGCTTCATTAGAATGGTGCCAGTGGAAAATCAGCTAGATGATCAAAAAATGACAGTCTTAAATGGGATTTTGAGGAATGCATTCTCTGGTCGACGAAAAAAGATCCAGAACTCGCTTAGTTCTTTTGACATTGATTGGCGAAGCCTTGCTTTGGACCCGTCAAAAAGGGCAGATCAATTAACGATGGAAGACTATCTTCAATTAACTAATTCTTTAATGGACGAAGAGAGATGACTAGTGAGTTAGAGGCTAAGATAAACGTTACTGT
>PBUF01000069.1 GCA_002727775.1 Gammaproteobacteria bacterium | reverse complement strand
GCAAGGCTGCCTACAGACAAAGTGTGCCTAAAGCGAGCCCTCAGTTACTTGAACCAGTCATGAAAGTCGATGTTTTCACACCAGAAGATCACGTTGGCGACGTGATCGGCGACTTGAATAGACGACGAGGCATGATCAAATCACAAGAAGCAGGGGCGACTGGCGTAAGGGTAAAAGCAGATTGTCCTCTCGGTGAAATGTTCGGATACATCAGTGACTTGCGCACCATGACCTCTGGTAGAGGCCAATTTTCCATGGAATTTTCGAACTACTCTCCCTGCCCAGCGAATGTGGCAGAAGCGGTAATTCAAGAAGTAAAAGAGCGAAAGGAAGCAAAAGCGTAAGCAAAATCTTCTAGCTTGGTCTGAATCGTTGGAATACGATCAGATCAAGCAAGCACATTTCAGACATTGAATCTGAAATGCACTACATCCCCATCTTCAACTAGATATTGTTTCCCTTCGAGTCGCCATTTGCCCGCTTCTTTTGCGCGTTGCTCTCCCCCGTGACCTACAAAATCTTCGTAACTGATAACTTCAGCACGGATAAAACCTTTCTTAAAATCAGTATGAATAACTCCAGCTGCATCGGGCGCGGTCGCTCCAACAGGAATAGTCCAAGCTCTAACCTCTTTAGGACCCGCCGTAAAATATTGCTGGAGCCCTAACAACTTGTAACCAGCTCTTATTACTCGATCTAACCCAGCTTCCTCTAGTCCAAGATTTTCGAGAAATTCTGATCGTTCTAGATCATTCAGCTCTGCGAGTTCTGCTTCGATTTGATTACTTACCGTTACAACCTCGGCCCCTTCTTCATTTGCAATTTTTTGTACTTGCTCGACCATACGGTTGTCATTAAACCCATCCTCTGCAACGTTCGCTACATAAAGCACTGGCTTATTCGTTAGAAAATGGAAACTTTTAATTTCCGCTTCTTCTTCGTCGGACAGTTCTAAATTCCTAATAGCCTCTCCAGATTCTAAACTCGCTTCTACCTTACTCAGCACCTCCAGAGTACTTATCGATTCTTTATCACCTGAATTAGCAACTCTTTTTAACCTCTCAGAAATTCGTGACAGGCTATCCAAATCCGCTAATGCTAATTCCGTATTAATGATTTCAATATCATCGGCAGGAGATACAGAACCCGAAACATGAACTATATTCTCATCTTCAAAACAGCGCACAACATGAGCAATGGCATCAGTTTCTCGAATGTGAGCGAGAAATTGATTCCCCAATCCTTCGCCTTCCGACGCTCCAGCAACCAGCCCAGCTATATCGACAAACTCCATAGAAGCAGGAATTAGCTTTTCAGGTTTAACCAGACTCGCCAATTCGTTTAATCTAGGGTCCGGTACCGGTACGACACCCGTGTTAGGGTCTATCGTGCAAAAAGGGAAGTTTTCCGCATCTATACCCGCCTGCGTCAAGGCGTTAAACAATGTCGACTTCCCCACATTGGGCAACCCTACAATTCCGCATTTAAAACCCACTATAACGACCTATTCGTAGTTGTTGGCTCAGAATGCAGTCGGGTCATTGCTTTCTCCCAGTCAGCATTAACTATTTCACTCATTAAGGTAGGTGAAAAATTAAGCGCATCGGTAATTGATAGTTGCTCGTCTGGGGGGATCTTGTATCTGGTAAGATAAGGTGTAACTTTCGAGGCGTCACCCGGGTGCCCGACCCCAATCCTCAACCTATAAAATTCGCGATTGTTNCTCAATTCAGNAAATAGACTTCTCAATCCGTTGTGTCCGTTTGCCCCCCCTCCAAGCTTAATTCGAACAGTACCAGGAGTGAAAGCCATCTCNTCATGAGCAACCAGAATTGANTCTAAGGGGATTTGAAAGTAGCGTGCGGCCAACCTTACCGATGAACCGCTCCCATTCATATAAGTCATAGGCTTAAGCAACAGACATTCAATGCCTTCGATCTTCGCTTTAGCAAACCAACCTTCTAACTTTGAGTTTTCCTTAAACTGAGCATCATATGATGTCGCAAGGCCATCTAACCACTCGGCCCCAACATTGTGTCTGGTGTTTAGGTACTCGTTTCCGGGATTACCTAACCCGACAATCAATCTCAAAGCCGGCATACCTGAAAATACTAGCTATCTGATCCTTCAGCCTCTTCACCACCCGCATCAGATTCGGCGCCTTCACTTTCAGCCATCTGATCCTCGGCTTCCCCAGCCATTTCAAGCTCATCATCAAGATCTGCGCCGCCACGTTTAGCTGAAACAGTTACCACTGAACTATCTCGATCACCGTCGCCTGAAGCCAAGGCCACAATGCTCACATTGTCTGGAACATTCAGCCCACTCAAATGTATTGACTCGCCAATATCCAGATCGGCCACATCAACCTCGATCGCTTCCGGCAGATCCGCAGGAAGACAACTTATTTCAACTTCAATTAAATTATGCGTTATAAGTCCGCCGCCAACCTTAACTCCAACACAGCTTTCCTCATTAACAAAACGCAGCGGTATATTCACATTGATCTCTTGGTCCGCTCTAACCCTTAGAAAATCTACGTGCAACACTTTCCCACTATCTGGACTTCGATGCAGATCTCTAACTACAACTTGCTGAGATTTGCCAGCGATGGAAATGTTCAAAATTTGTGAATAGAAAGCATCAGACTGCATTACTTTCGATAACTCATTCAAGTTGAGCGTTAAATTCTGTCCTTCTTCAGCAGCACCATAAACAACCGCTGGAATTTTTCCTTCCACCCTTCTCATCCTGCGACTAGCAGATCTGCCTACTGCGGTCCTAATCTCTGCGTTTAGCTCTAAAGCTGCCGACATTATTTTTCTCCAACTATTCTCTTACCTGGACTCTAAGCCATGGCCATCTAACGAAACAATCACCTAAACATCGCACTAATAGACTCTTCATTACTTACACGTCTTATCGACTCAGCTAGAAGATTAGCAAGGCTTAGCTGCTCTATTTTACTACACTCTTGGGCTTTTGCATGNAAAGGTATCGTATCTGTTACAACTATCTCATCCAATTCAGAATTCGATATTCTGTCAATAGCGCTACCAGAAAAGACAGCATGCGTTATGTAAGCTACTACTTTCTCAGCCCCTTCTTTTTTCAATGCTGCAGCCGCAGTGCATAAAGTTCCCGCAGTATCAACAATGTCGTCGACAATAATACACGTCTTGCCAGCCACATCGCCAATTACCGTCATAACTTCGGTTTCGTTAGCTCTAGGACGNCTTTTATCTATTATCGCCAGGTCCAAGTCGCCAATTTGCTTAGCGATAGCTCGCGCTCTTACNACCCCACCTACATCAGGAGCGACGACTATCGGCATCGAATAATTCTTAAGCAATATATCATCCACTAAAACAGGAGAACCATATACATTNTCAACTGGTATCGTAAAGAAACCCTGAATTTGGTCAGCATGCAAATCAACCGTTAGAATCCGATCTATTCCAGTTGTACTGATAATGTCTGCCACCACTTTAGAACTAATTGCGACCCTAGCTGATCTCGGCCGCCTGTCCTGCCTAGCATAACCATAATAGGGAATAACCGCTGTAATCCGCTGAGACGACGCCCTATGCAAGGCATCCGCCATGATCAGCAGCTCCATTAAGTTGTCATTTGTGGGCGGGCAAGTCGACTGAAGCAAAAAAACATCTTTCCCTCTCACATTTTCATGAATTTCAACCAGGGCTTCTCCATCACTAAAACTGCCTACGTCAGCACTGCCNAGTTCAATATTCAACTCTTCGGCCACTTTAGTAGCCAAGGCAGAATTAGATCGCCCGGTGAACAACATCAGATTGGCCAATTTTTTTCCCTCAAATTACCGAGTTAGATTGCAGTCTCAGCACATGACAAGCAATGATTGGCTGGGGTGGCAGGATTCGAACCTGCGCATGCTGGGATCAAAACCCAGTGCCTTACCGCTTGGCGACACCCCATTTATTCNAGCCAAAATCACCAACAACCAAAATCATCGCTTAAGTAGTCAACGCCGAACGACGCTAATTCTCCGCATCATAAACAAACCTGTCAATTATTGAATCAACTTAAATCGTCGCTACCCATTAGACTCCACCGTAACAAGCAATTGAGTCTTTCCTTTAGCAATTCTAATTTTTTTTGCCTTGCTATTTAATCCNGTACCGAGATCCCGGCTTAACTCTTGACTGACNGTCCATCCTAATTGCTCGAAAATCGCTATTTCTCCGCGTTCAAAGCGATCGATAACGCTGAAATCTCTATTGTAATCTGGTATCCCCCGAATCCAATACCAACCCAACTCAAAGGGAAAATCAAAACCCAAATCCTTTTTCATCATTTCTTTTGAATAAAGAATTGGGACGGGAGTTTCCTTANCAGAGTAGTACAACTGACTATCAATAATCCTAAACTCAATNGCCGTAACTCCCACTATGCTCCATAACTTTAAAGAGCCATTTTCTACGTTTCCTTCAAACCTATATCGAAGGACCTTTTTTACATAATCAGTAGAAACGACCATTTTCCCTTTCAAATGCACACTTGACTCATCCGCATCTAATTTCGGCATGCTCGAACAACCCACTAAAACCAAACACAAGATCAAATGAATTTCGTACCTAAAACAGGTCTTAAAAAACCAATCTGGTATCATGGTGAATCTATGCACGACTAGCCTAACCAATGAGCGTCTTCGTATACGGCATAAATTTTAAAACAGCACCCGTAGAAATCAGGGAAAAAACCGTATTGTCTGGCGAGAAACTCGAATCGAGCCTTATAGAAATAAGAAAAAAACTCGCTAACATTAATGAGATTTTCATTGTATCAACCTGCAATCGAACCGAATTTTATTATTCTACCAGCAGTGAGGCTTCATCTAACCTCGAAACTTGGTTATCTGAAACAAGCGGCCTATCCCAATCGACCCTGAAAGACATCTCTTATCAACACTCAGCAGACAAAGTCATTAAACACTTTATCCGCGTTGCTTCAGGATTAGACTCACAGGTGTTAGGCGAACCTCAAATTCTGGGCCAAGTAAAAGAGAGCTTCGATAAAGCAGAGGGCACGGGTTGCGTTGGAAAAGAACTTACCTCTCTATTCCAAGTAGGGATNAGGTATGCGAAAAAAATTCGTAGTGAAACAAAAATCGGAGAAAATCCTGTATCGGTCGCTTACGCTGCGGTCTTTCTTGCCTCTAAGATTTTCGAAGACCTTAGCTCAAAGAAAGCCTTGTTAATTGGCGCTGGCGAAACCATTTCACTAGTAACAGAACATCTCAAAAAAGCCGGCATCAAAGACCTAACTATCGCAAATAGGACACTGGAACATGCGCAGGAATTGGCTTTCCAACAAGGTACAGACGCCATTCATCTTCAAGATATTGAAGAAAAACTATCTTCTATTGACATAATAGTGTCTTCAACTGGCTCAGAAGACACGATTTTAAAAAAAAGAGATTTCGAAGAAATCATGAAATTAAGAAAGCGTAATCCGATATTTATAGTCGACATTGCCGTTCCTAGGGATATTGAAGCGTCAGNTCAAGAAGTGCCAAATGTGTACCTCTACACAATTGATCACCTAACAGAGGTAATCAACTTAAACATAGGCAAGCGACAACAAGCTGCTGAGGCAGCGGAGGAGTACGTTTCACTTGGGTCTAAAACTTATTTACAAGAAAAACGGGTTAGATCTGGAAACGTTCTAATCAAACAGTATCGAAACCAAGTAGAGTCAATAAGACAGAGTGAGCTTTCTAAAATCAAAAGTCTTCTTAGCTTCAAGAATAATGACATAGAAACAATCGAGAATTTTAGCCAATCGCTAGCCAACAAGCTTACACACGAAATCACGACACTAATTAGATCTGCGATCGCGGAGAACAACTTCGATTTGCTTGCAGAATTAAAGCATCTTTATAAACTCGAAAGTAAATCCACCGAGAGCCCAAAACATAAAGAAAAAAACGATGAACCTCTCTAAATCAATCTCAAGCAAGCTCGAAGAATTAAAAAATAGATTTGAAGAAATTTCGAGACTCCTCTCGGACCCAGAGGTCGTGGCCAATCGTGAAAAGTTTACTCAACTTTCTAAGGAATTTTCAGAACTTGAGCCAATCGTTATCTGTTACGAGCAAATTCAAATGGTGGCTTCCGAAATTTCAGATAACCAGTCGTTGATCCAAGACGCGTCTTGCGATAATGAGTTAAGGGAGCTCGCTCAAGAGGAAATCAAGGTATGTGAGTCCAAACTAGAGACTCTAGAAAACGAAATCCGAATATTGCTTATTCCTAAAGATCCCAACGATCAATCAAATGTTTACCTGGAGATAAGAGCCGGAACAGGTGGAGATGAAGCCGCAATTTTTTCTGGAAATCTATTTCGCATGTACCAAAAATATTGCGAATCTCAAGGCTGGAAAATTGAAATTATTACCGATAGACCCGGAGAACACGGCGGCTTTAAAGAGATAATCACGAAAATAGATGGCCGAGATGTTTACAGTAAACTCAAATTTGAATCCGGAGCACATAGAGTTCAAAGAGTCCCTGAGACCGAAAGCCAGGGACGAGTCCACACTTCTGCATGCACTGTCGCGATAATGCCTGAAGTTGATGAAATCAATGAAATAGATATCGATAAAAAGGACATAAGAGAAGACACTTTTAGAGCGTCTGGAGCAGGCGGACAGCATGTTAATAAAACAGATTCCGCGATCAGGTTAACGCACATCCCTTCTGGCACAGTAGTTGAATGCCAAGACGAAAGGTCCCAACACAAAAATCGGGCTCGAGCTCTCTCTCTATTACAAGCGAAATTACTCGATAGCGCTAGAAGTCAACAACAGATGGAGCAAGCAGAAAACAGAAAAACACTCGTGGGATCCGGCGATAGATCCGAAAGAATTAGAACATATAATTTCCCTCAAGGCCGGATAACCGACCATAGAATTAACTTAACATTGTATAAATTAGAGGAAGTAATTGAAGGCGACTTGGACGCACTTGTAGAACCGCTAATTCAGGAACACCAGGCGGATCAACTAAAGAGTCTAAGCGAGAACTAGATGCTAACAATAGACGCTTGGCTAAGGCAAAACGGAGCACGTTTTCAGCATGAGCTAGAAATTCTAGCTAGAGCGTATTTTGGGATATCAAAGGCTGAATTCATTTGTGAATCTGACCAAAGTATAACTCCTAACTTAAAGAACTATCTATCTGATGCACTTGTAAAACTCAAAAGAGGTACACCTCTAGCCTATCTGCTTGGATACAAAGAATTTTGGAGTCTAGAATTTCAAGTTAATCGAAACGTATTAATTCCAAGACCCGAAACGGAGCTAATCATTGAAAAGTCGATTGAGCTAGCTAACGACGGGGATAGTGTGTTGGAACTCGGGACAGGTAGCGGTGCAATTGCCATCGCTCTAGCCAAAGAAAGACCAGACCTCTCGATTACAGCAACTGATATATCTATTCAAGCTCTTGAGGTTGCACGTGAAAATGCCAGAAAGCACAAATGTAAAATAACCCTTGAGCATTCAGATTGGTTCGAATCAGTTAGCGGTACGTGGAATTTAATCCTATCTAATCCTCCATACATTGCGGAGAATGATCCACATCTAGACTTTCTAGCGATGGAACCAAGAGTGGCCCTAGTATCTGGTCCCACTGGTTTTGAAGCCCTTGACGTATTAATTGAAAACGCTCACAACCATCTCAAGCCGTGTGGACACCTAATAATCGAGCATGGGATAGGTCAAGCTCAAGAAATCAAAAAAAAACTCGCTAGCCATCATTTCACCGAAATCTCTTCACATAAAGATTTAGCTAACATTAATCGAATAGTAACTGCTCAACAGGTCTCGCCAGAATATGGATGATACAAATCTTTTACGCTACAGCAGACAAATCATGCTCCCTGAGTTGGATATTGCAGGTCAGGAAAAACTCTTGAAAGCAAAGGTTTTAATAATGGGCATGGGAGGGCTTGGCTGTCCAGTAGCCCTTTACCTTTCGGCTGCAGGAGTGGGCGAATTGATACTAGCCGATGACGATAATGTCGAGATTTCAAATCTTCAGCGTCAAATAGCACACTTCCAACATTCAGTAGGCATGAATAAAGCCAAGTCTGTAAATACTACTCTCTCGGAACTAAATTCAAGCCAACGCACCACCTTGATCGAATTTCGTATGAACAGATCAGACTTAGAGGAACGAATTCCTCCAACCGATTTAGTAATCGATTGTACCGACAACCTGGAAAGCCGGTACCTGATCAACGAATTATGTTGGAAGTACGGCAAACCCCTGATTTCTGGCGCCGCCATTCGTTGGGAAGGACAGGTCTCTATGTTTGATCGATCTGTTGAAAACTCTCCTTGTTATCAGTGTCTTTATCCCCAGGAAAACACCATGGGTGAGACCAACCTGAATTGCTCAGAAAATGGTGTCATTTCTCCTTTGGTCGGAGTAATAGGAACGACTCAAGCAATGGAAGCAATCAAGGTCATAACCGGTATAGGCCAAGGCCTTGTAGGGAAAGTAGCTTATTACGATGCGAAGCAGAACGAATGGCAGAAATTCTCGTTAGCCAAATCTGCTAATTGTCCAATCTGTTCAACTTAAAATCAAAAACTGTCGAAATTTCACTCAGTAAATCTAGCTTCACATCCTCAATATCGCATGATTTGTAACGAGCAACCTGAGTCACTTCCATGCCAAACAAACCACATGGATTGATCCTTGAAAAAGGCTCAAGTTCCATATCGACATTTAAACTCATCCCATGATAACTCTTGCCTCTTGTCACTCTTAGACCAAGAGAGCCAATTTTCTTGTTGTCTACATATACTCCTGGCGCTCCGGACAAGCGCTCCGCTTCAATATCATAGTTAGCAACGCATCCAATCATAACCGACTCTATTCGATCCACCAGCTGTCGAACAGAAATAGAGAGTCTTTTAATATCCACCAAAAAATATACGGTCAATTGCCCTGGACCATGGTAGGTCACCTGACCACCTCGATCAGACTGGTAGACGGGGATTGATCCAGGCGCAATAAGGTGNTCTTTTTTTGNAGCCTGACCTAAAGTAAAGACNGCATTGTGCTCAGTTATCCAAATTTCATCATTCGAATTCATATCGCGCGCGCGGCTGTAATCACGCATCTTAAGGAAAATTTCTGGATAGTGAGTTGTTCCTAAATCTCGAACGAAAACATCTCTCATCACAAAACCATTTTAATGCCATCAAGTTCCATCATAGTCCGATGAAAAGCTTTGAGCTGCTCTTCCCCCTCAGCAATAACGTTTAGACGAAAAGACACATAGTTACCTTTTTTACTATATTGCGGCTGAATATCATCCAAACGTATTCCTTTGAAATGGAGCCGACTAATCCGATAAACCGAATCCCTCGATACCTTGTTACTAACACCTATTACTTTGATTGGATACGAGCACGGAAAGTCAATTTTTGAATCCAATTAAAACGCCTACGACTCATCAAGAAAAATTAATTCAAGATAGTCTGAGAATCTAGAAAAGAAACCAGCTTGCTCGTAGTTTTCTAATGAAATAACTGAAGTTCTATATATAGCCTCTTCATCCATCATTAGCAAAAGCTCTCCTAATACATCTCCTTTTCTTACAGGCGCTTCAATTATCTTTGGCACCTTGATTTGGGCCTCTAATTTTTCATAACTTCCACGAGGTATTGTCACTGAAACATTCTCGGAAACACCCAAAGATATAACTTCTTCCACGCCGTAGAAGAGCGGAGCAGATTTAACAATTTCCGATTCTTCATAAATTGTGCTGGTCTCAAAGTTTCGGAAACCATAAGTCAGTAGCTTCTGCGACTCTCGAACACGGGAGTCATCATTTTCCGCCCCCATAACGACACTTATTAATCTCATACCATTTCTTTCTGCAGAAGCCACAAGACAGTAGCCTGCGGCCTTGGTATATCCCGTTTTCACTCCATCAACGGAACGATCATATCTCAACAATCTATTTCTATTGGGTTGCTCAATATTATTGAATTTAAAGGAGCGCTCCGAATAAAGCTGATAGTGTTCGGGAAACCTCTTAATCATATCCTTTGTAAGGAGTGCCATATCTCTCGCAGAGCTATAATGTCCTTCATCAGGAAGGCCGGTAGAGTTCAGGAAATTACTGTTTAGCATCCCAAGCTTTTCTGCTTGTTCATTCATCATTTGAGCAAAAGAAGCCTCATCTCCAGCGATAAACTCCGCCAAAGCAATGGAAGCATCGTTACCAGATTGAATCACAACACCTCTCAGGAGATCCATCAAATCTACTTCCGTGCCTTCTCTGATGAACATCTTGGAACCTTCAGCTTTCCATGCTTTTATACTAACTGGAACTTGTTCACTCCTTTCAACAACGCCTCTTTGAATCATTTGTTCAACCAAATAGGTAGTCATGATTTTAGTCAAACTAGCTGGAGGGTTTCGTTCATCGGCTTCGTATTCAACTATTACCTTGTTNGTTTGCGCATCTAATAAAATATAAGAGGTGGCCTTAATCTGGGGAGCGGGAGGGACAAGCGAGGAAGCACTCGATAAAATGGGCAAGATTATCCCTGCTATTATTAGAAAAGTCGTTTTCATTTCTGATTTTTCCTTCTATAAAACTATGACTTATCAATCCTTTAAGAGAACCCGAACACTAGGTAAATCCATCACCTTAATAAGAGCCTCTATCTTTTCAAGGTTTCTCTTTTTATCAATAGGGCCTATCTCTATGCCGTAAGAGCTGCCTGAAATAGGCTTTACCCTTATCTTTTCAGATTCAAAACCGATCTTAGTCCTTAGCTCCACTAGCAAAGCGAGCGCTGCCTCATTATCCGCAAACTGACCCACTTCAATTGTATAACTCAATGTCCCTGCTTCAATATCTAGTACTTCAACGTGCACTTTGGCCAGTCCCTTCTCATAGAATCCCAGCTGAACAGCGGCNGCTACAGAAACGTCTATCAGTCGGTCGTCATAGAAAGGACCACGATCATTAACTCGAAGAATACTGCTCCTTCCATTTTCAAGATTTGTAATTTTAACAANTGCTGGAAGGATCAAGTGCCTATGTGCCGCCGATAAACCATACATNTCGAAGACTTCTCCATTAGCCGTAAAATTGCCATGAAATTTATTTCCATACCAAGAGGCAAGCCCGATTTCACTATATCCAGTATTGCTACTTAACAAGTNATAGGATTTACCTGCGACCATGTAAGGCGACCTATTCCCCATTTTACTCTTTGATTCAGCGCGAACATCCAATCTNAGATNCAGAAGTTGACGAACCGNCTCATTGCTTAAAGAGGGNCCAGAATCTCTTTCATGATTTATTGTGTCACTTGGGCTATTTGATATGCAGCCTCCCANCTGTAAGCCAATAGTAAAAAAAATTATTAGCTTAGTTATCAATTGAGCGAATTCAGTAAATCAATACGTTCCTGCTTGATCGCTTGGCTNAGCTGAAAAACAGCAAGGGCATACATGCTACTGCGATTATATCTAGTGATCACNTAGAAATCGCTGAGGCCCANCCAATATTCTTGACCCCTTCTCTCCNTNCATCTCAAACAAAGCGACTTTTGTATTATCAGCTAGATTNTTTCTAATACCCTTCTTTCTTAGNTCGCCAGCCAAAAANTTGGGCTCTANAGATTCATTAGCTGNGACATCAAGATTANNAGAGGTTTTNTAACCTCTCACAATTACAGGACCATCNCCTTGCCANCCATGTCTGGAGAAATAATTTGCAACNCTCCCTATTGCATCGGCNTTGTTATTCCATATGTCCTTAAAGTTATCTCCGTCAAAATCTACCGCATACGCCCGGTAACTGGATGGTATAAATTGACCATACCCCATAGCTCCGGCATAAGAACCAGTTAAGCTTGCAGGATCAAGCTTTTGGTCTCTGGTTAAAATGAAAAATTCAGTAAGCTCTTTTCGAAAAAATTTAGCCCTCGGCGGATAATCAAATGCTAAAGTAGATAAAGCCTCGACGACCGGATACGAGCCCATGATTTTGCCATAACGCGTTTCGACTCCAATTATCGCAACAATGATTTCAGGTGCCACGGCATATACTTGTTCTGCTTCGCTTAAGGCCACAATATTTTCGTTCCAAAATTCCACACCCAGCTTGATGCGAGCTTCATCCACTAGAATTTTTCTATATTCATGCCATTCCAATCTTTTTTCTGAGGGTCTGGATATCAGGTCTATAATTCTCTTGTTTGGTTTGTGATCTGAAAGAATCTTTTCCAATTTATTTCTGGAGAACCCATAGGAACCAGAAAGCTCGTCTAAGTAGGCCCTGACTTCTTCTCTTTCCACAAAATTTTGAGCGTGCGACAAACTAAACGCTAAAACAAAAAAAGTGGCACAAACAACACTGCTGATTCTTTTCAATAACATAGATCTACCAGGCCTTATGAAATCTCATTGACATAATTACTCCAAAACCGATCATTAAACTTACGATAGACGTCCCACCATAGCTAACTAATGGCAAAGGAACTCCAACTATCGGCAATAGACCACACACCATTCCCATATTCACAAACACATAACAGAAAAAACCGAATACCAGAGAACCTGATAACAAACGACCAAAAGTACTACCAGATTGAACGGCCATAAAGATGCCTCTCATGATAATAAACCCATACAAGAAAATTAGTATCGATAACCCAAGCAGACCTAGCTCTTCACCTAAAACAGCTGCTATAAAATCAGTCTTTGTTTCAGGTAGAAATTCTAAGTAACTTTGAGTGCCCATAGAGAGCCCTTTACCAGAGATGCCTCCCGACCCTATCGCCGTTGTCGCCTGAATGATCTGCCACCCAGCGCCTAAAGGGTCACTTTGCGGATCCAAAAGCGTGAGCACCCTACCCTGCTGGTACTCAGTCATAGAGAACCACAATAAGGGCGAAAGCAAAAGCGTGCCGCCTCCGGCATAGGCAAGCCACCTCCACTTTACACCAGCAAAAAATACAATCGCCAAACCTGACAACCCTACTAACACTCCTGTCCCCAAGTCCGGCTGAAAGCGAATCAGTAGAACAGGAAGTAATATAACCCCCATTGCGAATAGAATATCTTTGAACTCGGGAGGCACTAGCTTGTCGTGGAAATGCCACGCTAAAACCATGGGCAAAGTCAATTTCACCAATTCGGAAGGCTGAAACCTGAATAAACCAGGAAGCTCAAGCCATCTTTTTCCACCCTTAGCCTCTACTCCTATAAATATTACTAACAAGAGCAAAAATATAGAAAACAGATACAAATAAGGCGCCCATCTGAAGAGAAAATGTCCAGGGATTTGTGCAACTGCCAACATTAAAACGAAACCTAGCCCTATGCGAATCGATTGTGAAAGGATAACTCCCTCATCACCATTGGATGCACTACGCAGAACTAAAAGACCGAATAAGAGAACAGCACAGATTAAAGGAAGCAATATATGATCAATATTGATTCTATTTAGAAGAACTGCTCCTCTGCTAGTTTGTATGCCAGATATAGTTCTTACAAAATCTCTACTCATCCAAAGTAAACCTTATTAATTGACAGCCAAATAACTATCCAGAACTTTCCTGGCAACAGGTCCAGCAACCGAGCTACCACCCCCTCCATTCTCAACCAAGACCGCTACCGCAATTTTGGGACTCTTTACTGGAGCAAACGCGATAAACCATGCATGGTTTTTCTCCGCTTCTTCTAACTCTTCCTCAGAATATTCTTCTCCTTGTTTAATCTCAACGACCTGTGCCGTTCCGGATTTTCCCGCCATCCTGTAAGAGATATCCTGACCGATATGGGCCCATGCTGTGCCATTTCTACGAAAACCTTGATTGCCTAGATGCACAACATCCTCCATTGCTGCAATCATGCGCTCCCAATCTCCGTCTTCTAGCCCTTCAACCATTTTTAAACCGGATTCTACTTGAGNCACCTTTTGAGATTTGACCATTTTAGGGCGAACGATACGTCCACGGTTAGCAAAAATTGATGCAACCAGGGCCATTTGAAGAGGAGTGACCAAAATATCTCCTTGGCCGATTCCCATATTAACCGTATCCCCTGGAAACCACGGAAGCTTTTTGTTTTTTTCTTTCCAAGCAGGGCCAGGTATCAACCCCAAAGTTGCTTCAGGAATATCGACCGCAAGGTTTTGCCCTAAGCCAAATTGTCTCGCGAATGCACCCAATGTATCAATTTCGATTCTGTTAGCCATGCTATAGAAATAAACATTAGATGATCGGTAAATTGCTCGCCTCAGGTCAACAATACCCTGACCGCC
>PBUF01000068.1 GCA_002727775.1 Gammaproteobacteria bacterium | reverse complement strand
AATCTCTTTTCGCGTGCTTTTTCACCCAGTAGTAAATGAAGAAGCAGCTACCGCATTTGCAGGAGATGTCTGCAGCAATATTGTGGGAGAGGGTAATGTCTTTCGTTCTGGTGACCCGGGCACCGGCTCTGAGGATGTTTCGTTTATGGCGGGAAAGGTGCCAGGTTGTTATTTGATCGTTGGAAACGGCGAAACGAGTAGCCCGCTACACAATCCAAATTATGATTTTAACGATGATGCACTTGTTTATGGTGGTAGCTTTTTTGCTCGGGTAATCGAGAAGGAATTGCCTGCAGAAGTCGCATGAAACGAGAAGAAAAAATGTTTGAGGCCGAGGTTGGGTTTATTGAACTGTCTGCTTTACTTTGATTTAAAAGGATTCAATGTCTGAATACGGAAACTTTTCTGATCGACTAAGGCAAGCACGCGAGAGCGCAGAAATGTCTGTTTTTCAGGCTGCGCAATTTGTCAATGTCTCTCCTGGGAGCCTGAGCAATTGGGAGAAAGCGAATCTAGCGGGTTTCGAGATCGAGTACTTAAAGAGCGGGGAGCCCAACCGGCAAGACGGTGAATACATGCCCAGTTATGTTACGGTGCACTCACTGGCGATGCTTTATGGGGTAGATCTGGATTGGCTCGTAAGTGGTATTTATTCCGTTGATGAATCGGAAGAACGCTAAAGTGCGGGCTCTTTAAGAGCTTTTGTGTATGCTGGGTTTAGCGATTTTAGATCGTTCTGCCTCCATCGATTTCTAGGGCAGTACCTGTTACCAACGACGATTCGTTACTGCAGAGATAGACGGCCGCTCTGCCTATATCTTCCGGAGTTGAGAATCGACCGAGTGGTATCGTAGAAAGAAATTTTTCTCTCATTTCTGGAGTATCTTCGCCCATGAATGTGGAGAGCAGCGGCGTTTCGCCGGCGACTGGGTTTATTGCATTTACTCGGATATTGAAAGGCGCTAGCTCGATCGCCATCGATTTAGTGGCCGTGATTACCCAGCCTTTACTTGCGTTATACCAGGTCAGATTTGGCCGAGGACTGACGCCTGCAGTGGAGGCGATATTTAATATACAACCCTGACCTTTAGCTTTCATGATCGGCACCACAAGATTGCTGGTTAGATAAATGCCCCTCATATTGACTTGAAAAATGCGGTCAAACTGTTTCTCGGAGAGTTCATCTAAAGGGGTAGGTTCGTGGCCTACGCCGGCATTATTTACCAAGATGTCGATTTTACCCGACCAATTAATAATCTGATCTATTGCACTACTCAGATTAGATTTGTCGCTTATGTCGGCATAAACAGGAAGACAAGTCTCTCCAAGTTCCTTGGCAATCGATTCTGCAGCCTCTTGGTTGAGATCTAGCAGGACGACCCTTGCCCCCTCGTCACAAAATTGCCTCGCGATCCCCGCTCCAAAACCTGATCCGCCACCTGTTACGACAGCCACTTTATCCGTCATCCGATTCATTTTTTCTTGCCGTTCAGGAGGTCATCTAGCGCTAGTCCCATGACGCAGGCAGAGTCAATCATATCGGAGATATTGACGTATTCGTCAGCTTGATGCGCTAACGTCAAAATCCCTGGTCCATATGCGATACAGTCTTCGAGTTTACCGATCCGGTCGATGTGTTTTTGATCGTAAGTGCCTGGCGAGACTACCATCTCTGGTGGCGATCCCATAACTTCATTGACTGCTCTTTTGACTGCCTGCACNACTGGCGCTTCTTCAGGTGTCAGCGACGGNATGACCTCGAAGAGGTCCCTAAGCTTAAACAGAAANCCTTCNCTGTCAGTNGTGAGATCTTCAAGTATCGAGGAGACCTCNTNTTTGACGTCCTCGAGTTTCTCTTCGATCAAAAATCGTCGATCNATTATGATNCTGCANGAGTCCGCCACTAGAGGNGAGGGNANTCCATCNAACTCCTCGCTTTCGCCTCCATGNATNGAATTGATGTTGAGTGTTGATTCCTTCGCACCATCTGGGACTACTGGCATGTCGGTCTTTTTGCTTTTTAGGATCGGGTACAGTTCTTTTTCGAAACGATCCAGTAACGCGTGCATGTGTCTGATCGCGCTGTCGCCATCAAAGGGCATAGAGCCATGGGCGATTTTTCCTAATGTTTCGATTTCTGCCCACCAAACTCCTCTGTGCCCTAAACAGATTCGGTCTTTGTTTAGGGGCTCGGGAATGATTACGTGGTCTATTCTTGGTTTGGCTAAGATTCCTTTTTCGGCCAGATAACCAACACCGCCATAGCCCCCTGTTTCCTCATCTGCGGTGCCAGATAGCTCGATGCTGCCTGTGAAATTCGGGTTTAGCTCGAGGTACGATTCAACGGCGATTATCGAGGCAGCTAGTCCGCCTTTCATATCGCAAGAGCCCCTTCCGTAAATCTTGTCTCCCACCACCTTTCCTTCAAAAGGAGGTTGGGTCCATCCAGAACCGACAGCTACCACGTCTATGTGAGAGTTAAAGTGGACGCAAGGTCCCTCGCCATTGCTGATATTGGCGACGATGTTCTGGCGCGGNTACCTNTCGGTATCTCCCGGGGTGCCTNTNGCNCGAATGATCTGAGTATNAAAACCCTTAGATTTGAACCGTTTGTTGAGATACTCAACGCAATCCGAATAAAACTCTCCTGGAGGGTTTACCGTGGGTATCTTGACTAGGTCCTGAGTCAAGGAGATCAGCTCCTCTCTTTTATCTTCTACCCGTTGTCGGAATTTGGATTGGTCCATTTGTCAGGTTGCTCCTTTTTCAGCCTGATAAGCTGCCACGGCGATCGCTCTGGTCGTTAGGTTTGCGGCAATAACTGATAGTTCGAGTAGTTTGTCTTCGTCAAATTTAATCTGCNCTGTCGATGCGGTAAAAATCAGATCTCCATCGGCCATCGTATGGACCGGATACAACGCTCGAGCGAAACCATCGTGAGCAGTAATACTGACTCTTTTCGCCTGGGATGGTGTGAGAGAAAGATCAGTTACGACTATGGCTAAGGTTGTATTCGCTCCAGCAACTAGTTGCCCACTCTTAAGTCGTCCAACTTTTGCGTCTGCTGGCCAGGGNTTAGGGAAACCNAGNCCGCCAAATTCCTCGTCTTCTTCAAAGGGAGCGGCCCAGTAATGGTTTGTATTCCCGATCAGCGGACTGCCCACAGCATTGAGTGCNACCATGGCAAGGANATGACCTCCTGCAAACCTGGAGCTCGCCATTCCAAATCCACCTTTAGTGTTGGCCGTCGATGCGCCAAATGCCGCTCCAGCCCTTCCAAGNGCGACTCGATTACTTGCTTGCGAGGTAGCTTCATATCCAAGCTCTCGGTAGGGAGAAAACCTGCCCCAGTCCTTGTTTCCCTCGTTTCTCATGTCAAACAAGATTGCTGAAGGCACGATAGGAATACTGACGGGATCAATAAAAATACCCCGACCTTCNTCTTTGAGCTTGGCTTGACACCCGCCGGCAGCATCCAAACCAAATGCAGAACCGCCAGATAGGACGATCGCGTCTACCTTGGCTACCGCATATTCTGGATNAAGAAGCTCGGTTTCGCGNGTGCCGGGAGATGCCCCCATAATGTGAACAGCCGCCACAGCGGGTTCATCGAATACGCAAGCGGTTGTTCCTGTGATGACTGAGGTGTCCTCTGCGTGTCCTACTTTGAANCCGGAAAAGGGTAGTTCATAAATATTNCTCATGGTTCAGTTTATGCGAAATTTACTATCGAACTCTAGTACTTTGGCTGTTATGTTAATGAGAAATAAGTAATAGATTGTGGCGATTTATGGGGACTCCGCAGGAAAGGGCAAAAGGTCTTTTGGGGCTGGTTCGAGAGCATGCAGATGAAAGTGAATCTCAGCGACACCTCAAGGGTGAGGTAGCTACTGCCTTTGCACAAGAAGGTCTGTTTCGGATTGCGGCGCCAGTCGATTTCTTCGGATCGGAAGAGGATCCTGTAACTCAGATAGAGACTATAGAAACTGTTGCCTCTGTGGACGGCAGCGCTGCCTGGAATTTAATGATTGGCATTGAGACTTTTGGACTGATAGCTCCCGGATTCATACACTGCCGCGAATTGATCGAAGACCAAAGCGTCATCATGTGTAGTTCGACTGCCTCAGCAGGCAGGGCTGAAAAAGTTGATGGGGGCTATCGGGTGACGGGGCGATGGGGNTTTTGTAGCGGGTGTCATAATAGTGATCTGTTTGGTGCGACNGTTCTGCTTTACGAAAATGGGGAAAGGGTTAAGGGTGGGCATCAGTATTTGGTGGTCCCCAAACCTGAATTCGAAATACTTGATACTTGGCATACCTCTGGGTTGTGCGGCTCAGGCTCGCATGATGTGGTATTGGAAGATGTGTTTGTTCCGGAAGAGCGGTTGGTCGCGCCACTCGGTCAAGTGCAGCATCAGTCACCTCTGTTAAGAATGCCATTCAGAAGTAGGCTCTGTTATAACAAAGTGGCGATTGCGTTTGGTTTAGCCAGATCCGCACTGGACAGTTTTGTTGAACTGGCTGAGGGGAAGGTGCCACGGTTTACCAGCAAATCATTGAAAAATAGAGGGTGGGCTCAAAGGGCAATAGCAGAATCAGAGGTTAGGGTCCTTTCTGCTCGAGCTCTGGTGATTGAGCTTGTCGAATCGCTGTGGGAGAAGGCCCGNCTTGACCANCCTGTGTCTGATAAAGAGGCTGCGATTTTTCAGTTAGCGTGTTCAGANGCCGTTCGAGGATGTATCGCATCGGTAAGTCAACTGGTCGAGGCNGCGGGGACGACTGCAAACCAAAAAGGACATCCCCTGGAACGAACGGCGCGAGATATTAAGGTGGTGGGCCAGCATCAGACCGTGGCTCCGCATCATATTGAGGATGCGGGAAGAGTTCTCTTGGGGGTTCCTGCGGTAGACGCGATGCTGGTCGACATGCCCAGCTAAGCAGTCGCTATTTGATTTTTGCGTGAAAAGGTTTGTCAAATCCGGATTCAATTGTAATATCGTGGGATAGGTGTAAGAGGGGAAAGAGCTGATGTCATATGATGTGTTAATTAAGGGCGGTACGATTGTTGATGGGTCTGGTGCTGATCGATTTCAGGCGGACGTTGCNATCAATTCAGACAGAATAGTTGCGATTGGCGACAACCTGGGTTCAGCAAAGCGAACGGTTGATGCTGAAGGTAAGCTAGTTACTCCCGGCTTTGTAGACATCCACACGCATCTAGATGCTCANATAGCATGGGATCCGATCGCGTCATCGTCTTGTTTTCATGGGGTGACCTCGGTTGTTCTTGGGAACTGCGGAGTGACCTTTGCGCCATGCAAACCAGAAGATAGGGATTACCTCGCTCGACTAATGGAATCGGTAGAAGATATTCCAGCTAATAGTATTCACGCGGGGTTGCCCTGGAACTGGGAGACTTATGGTGAATACCTTGATTCGCTTGAGGCTATGGACAAAGGGGTTAATGTTGGCGGTATGGTGGGCCACTGTGCGGTTCGCTATCACGCTATGGGAGAGCGATCACTGGATGAAGCGCCTGCAACGGATGAAGATCTGAAGAAAATCACGTCTTTGGTGGATGAGGCGATTGGTAGTGGCGCTTTGGGATTTTCTACATCTCGAACCTTTATGCACCGAGTGCCAGATGGCCGCTTTGTGCCAGGAACCCATGCAGACTCCAAGGAGATGCTTGCTATTGGCTCCGTTTTGGGACGCCATGGCAAGGGAGTGTTTGAGGCAGCGGCTCGTTTGGGCGAGCGGGATGCTGAAGATTTACCGAACACCCGTGCTGAAATTGCTTGGATGGGAGAGGTATCAAGATTAAATAATCTTAATCTAACCTTTGGTTTAGTACATAGTTTTCGGCGTCCCGAACTCTACAAACGAGTGATAGAGTTTGTAGAAGAAGAAAACGCCAAAGGCGCTTTTCTGAGACCTCAAACTACCTCTCGAGGTGTTGGCGGCTTGTTCGCTCTTGACCATCGAACGCCTTTTGATGCGTCCACCAGCTGGAAGATGTTGAAAGATAAATCGTTTACAGATCGACTAGCCATGCTTGAAGATGAAAACGTACGCAGCAGTCTGTGCGATTTGGATGTTGAGCCCCAGCTTGATTTTGATATTTCCTATTTGCTGTTTGACGAAGCGGTAGATTATCGACATGAGTTTGAAAATTCTCTGACGGCGCATGCGAAAAGAATGGGTATGAGCCCGGTTGAAGCCTTTGTTCAGCTCAATCGACAGCACAAAGGCAGGGTCGTGATATACCACCCGGGTCTCAATCAGAGTATGGAAGCCATAGAAGACATGCTCGTTAATCCAACGGTCGCAATGGGGTTAGCCGATTCTGGAGCTCACGTAGGTCAGATCATGGACGCTAGCTCGCCGACATGGCTATTGAGCTATTGGGTTAGAGAACGTGGTGTTTTGAGTGTGGAAGAGGCCATTAGAGGCTGGACGTCAGACACAGCAAATCTTTTTGGAGTTAGAGAGCGAGGTGTCCTAAAGGAGGGCGCCTATGCGGATGTGAATGTCATTGACCTTGATAATCTCGCTATTGATCTTCCAGAGTACAAGCATGACTTTCCAGGTGGAGCAGGCAGATATGTACAAACCGGACGAGGGTACGACTTTGTGTTGGTCAACGGGCAGGTATTCATGGAATCGGGCGAGCACTCTGGTGCCTTATCGGGTCAGATATTGCGAAGCTAGTTCGGTTAGATAACCCTGAAAACCCATCAAAGAATATCAAACGGCTACCACTTTAC
Organism: Gammaproteobacteria bacterium; assembly: GCA_002727775.1. GTDB lineage: Bacteria > Pseudomonadota > Gammaproteobacteria > Pseudomonadales > Azotimanducaceae > UBA4421. The sequence goes on along the minus strand of PBUF01000068.1, from coordinate 8,438 downwards.
TTCGTGGGTTGCCAGTTGAAGCGCTTTATGTGGGTTGTCAGTTAATTTGGATAATCTTAGCGTTGCGAAAGTGGCAACGCAGGTTAGGCCTAGCGCCATACCCGTCCAATAACCGGCTGCTCCTTGAAGCGTGGGAATAGGACCATGAGCTAAGTAATGTCCTATGGGTAAAGCCACAATCCAGTACCCTATCAATCCAAATATCATCGGCACGAACGTGTCTTTATAGCCCCTGAGACAGCCGAGTGCGACGGCTTGCGTGTCATCAACTATCTGGTAGACGGCNAGGAAAATCATCAAATATGCNGCAACGTTGATGACCTCAAGGTCGGTTGTATAGAGACTAACTAGCTCGTACCGCCAAAACACAATAAACAAACTCACTACGACAGCGTAGGCGAGACAAAACTGGATAGCAGCTGTCGCNGCATCTNTGGCTAGATCAAAATTGCGAGCACCAACGTGAAAACCGATCCGGATTCCTGCGGCGGTACCGAAGCTCATTGGAATTACGAAGGTCAACCAGTTCAGGTTAAAAGCAACACTGTTGGCTGCCACTTCTTTGACGCTGATGGCAGCGACTAAGAAGGAAATAACGGAAAATATGGCCATTTCCAGAAACACTGATAAACCGATTGGCTGGCCTACCAGAAACAGTCGTTTGATTGTTTCTGATTTTGGTTTCCTTGATGTGGAAAAGAAAGTTGTCTCCTTGAAAAAGGGACGATTGATTACGATGAGCATTAACGCGAGCTGGACCCACCAGACAATGGCGGTAGCTCGACCACAGCCAGCACCGCCCAGCTCTGGTAACCCGAAGTGTCCGTAGATGAACCCGTAATTCAAGAGTGCATTNAAAGGAATAATTGAAGCCGCGATGAGCATCGGAGGTATCGTGCGCCCCAAGCCCTCACAGGAATGTCGAAATGCCGTGTAAAAGACCAGTGCAGGAACTCCCCATGAAGCCGCTTCGAGATATTCGGTCGCAATTCTTGTGACTTCTGCGTCAACTTCCATTAGCAGAAATATCGGTTCCAGATTATTCAATATCAGAAGTAACAAGATAGCTGCGACTATGGCGATCCATAGGCCCTGCCATACTTGGTGGCCGGCCGCTGATACTTGATGGGCCCCGCGCAACTGGGAGACCATAGGGGTGAGCGCCATAGAGCTGCCAGCCAAGAGCAGGTAAAAGGGCCATATTAGGTTTGAACCAAGTGCCACCGCCGCTAAATCGGTGGCGCTGTAACGACCTGCCATCAACGTATCTAAAAAACCCGTTGCCATTATGCATAGCTGACCTAGGATGACTGGCCAACCTAAACGTATGATCGGTTTGAGCTCTTTAAAGTGATCGCCNTTGCGAAACAGCATCAATCTTATTTGTCTAAAAGTGAGTGACTCAAATGAAGTCAGACGATAACGCTAAGGGCTTGATTTCTCTTTGCGGTAGTAAGCTGATTATTATCAGGCGCAGGGTCTTTCACTACCTAAGATCGATACTCGTTCTCCGGATCNAGTGTCAGGCCAGTAGTCCCACACCGCATGATGTTGGGTGCATCGGTTATCCCAGAATGTCAGCGTGTTCGGAGCCCAGTTCACTCTGCAAGTGAGGCGAGGTGTGCTCGCAATGAATTGCTTCAGCGCGCCCAAGATAGAGTCGCTCTCCCAAGAGGCCAGTCCCTTTATGTGGGAGGTAAAACCGGAGTTAACGTAGAGCACCTTTTTGCCGGTTTCCGGGTGAGTCGTGATGATAGGATGTTCATTTTTTGGGTATTCCTGTCCATCTGGTGCCGCGACCTTATAATTTCTGAGATAGGGCAAGGCGCCATCATGAACAGCGACGAGGCCTGTTAGCAATTCTTTCATTTTTTCACTGAGGAGCTCGTAGGCGAGGTACATGTCAGCGTACAACGTGTCTCCGCCTCCAGACTCTGGGGTTTCCTTGATGTAAAGCATTGAACCCAATGGCGGAATCTCGTCACAGGTAACGTCGGTATGCCAGCCGTTGCCAGCTGTATAGGCTGAGTCTTTTGTGGTTCTGATGGTTAGGATCTCGGGGTCGCCTTGGTAATGATGCTGCATCGGATGTACATGCAATGATCCGAATTTTCTTGCAAACGCCTTGTGTTGATCTTGGCTGATATGCTGATCTCTAAAGACGATCACCTTCCAGTCTAACCAGGCCTGATAAATTTCGCTGAATTGCTCATTTGACAGATCTTTGGAGAGGTCTACCCCGTCGATTTCCGCACCGATGTGCGGCGTAAGATTATCGACACCGATAGTTTGAAAACCTGATACTGCAACCATTTCCCCTCTCCTCGATAGTTAGTTAATCGGGCAATCCGAGCACTCGTTTTGCAATAATATTTGCCTGGATTTCATTGCTACCGCCATAAATAGTAGTCGTTCTTGTATGCAGCCACTCCTCAGTCGCTGCAAGATCTGATTGGTCAAATCCGTTGGTATCNTGTGCCCCNAACCCCTTGAATCCCAGGAGTTCTCGGCGCAGATTTGCGCCGTCCTGCTGTAGGGCCGCGCCGTAAAGCTTGAAGATTGAAGTGGCTGCACCCGGTATTCCTGACTTGTTTTCCTCATTTGCCCGCTGCGCGGTCAGTTGAAACGCATTGCGATTCATGTTCATAACGGTGACATCTTTTCTGACAGCCGTATCTGCTATCGCGTTGCCAGATTCTCCAACCGACTCTTTGGCGAGTTTTGCCAATCCAGCGCCAGGCTGAGCTCGTCGAGCCCCCCCAGATAAACCTCCAATACCAGAGCGTTCAAATTGCAACAATCGTTTGCCTACGGTCCACCCCTGATCAAGNTTTCCAATAAGATCATCTTTTTCGGCAGTGGCATTGTCTAGGAATGTTTCACAGAAAGGGGAAGACCCTGATATAAGGCGAATCGGCTTAACTGTTACCCCCGGTTGATCCATGGTGAGCAGGACAAAACTGATGCCATCATGTTTGGGAGCATCTGGATTGGTTCGGACTAAAGCAAACATCCAATCAGCTGTGGCTGCGCCNGAGGTCCAGATTTTTTGTCCGTTGATTTCCCAATGATCGCCCTTGTCGGTAGCCCTGGTTTGGAGTGAAGCAAGATCCGAACCGGCGTTTGGTTCAGANTAGCCCTGACACCACTGCACCTCACCTCTAACAATTTTGGGTAGATGACGTGCTTTTTGCTCATCNGTACCGAATTCAAGCAGAGTTGGCCCGATCATAGACATACCCATACCCGTTAAAGGGGTCCTTGCTCTCACCTCTGCCATTTCTTCGAAAAGAATTTTTGCTTGTTGAGGAGTCAAACCCCCGCCGCCATACTCGGTTGGCCAGGTCGGAGCCGTGAACCCTCGCTCAGCGCATCTTTCCATCCAGAGCTTGACGTCTGGTTCAAGCGTAATCTTAGAACTTCCAACGGCGATCTGTCCTGGACCCTTTGCGCCCTCCGGGCAGTTTTCGTTCAACCAATTGGCTACCTCTTTTCTAAATTCTGCTAATTCCGACACCGGTACTTCCTATAAATACTTACAATTCGACACTCTACTCGGTATAGACTACTCAACTCAACTGGTAAATAGTCCAGTTGAAGTAGATACGGTTTTGGGCAGGATTAGCACAAAGAGGGGGATTAATGAATTCAGTACCGGCTTTTTCTCTTAAGGATGTTTCCGGAAATGAACGTGAGTTTGCAGGAGGGAANCAGTCGCTTGTCTGTTTCATTAAGGAAGATTGTCCCACCTGTCGTGAAGTCATGCCTTTACTGAGTCAGATTGAGAGCCTTTTGAACGATCGGTTAGAGATTCATATTCTAGGNCAAACGAAAGACGGCAACGCGTTACTCGAAAGAGAATTTTCNCCCTCATTTTCGATCGTGGATGACTCAGATTTAAAGGTGTCCTTTGAAACTGATATTGAAACAGTCCCGACGATGATTTGGTCGGATGGATCGGCCAAACAAAAGGAGGTCGTCGGGTTTGATCGTAACGAGTGGAAGGACTTGATCGAAGAGGTGGCCGCAGCGAATTCGGTTTCGCCCGAAGCGATTAATTGGTCCTCNTTTCCCGAATGGCGCCCNGGCTGCGGTTCGTTGTCGGTTGATCCTTTTCATGCTGACCGACTTAAAGCGGAATCGGAAAACAGTCCAATTCGTGCCAGAAAAATAGAGATCGGCATTCAAGACGACGAATTTGAGTTCATGTTTGATCAAGGATTTTCTGACGGTCTACCTGTGATCCCGCCAACAGCAGAAAGAGTGGTACGGATGCTAGAGGGTACGGCCAGAGATCCTCAAGAGGTGATCGCAGTTATGCCTCCGAACATGGGTGAAGTAACGGTTGAAAAAGTAGCCATCAACTGTGTCCTTGCGGGTTGTAAGCCAGAATACATGCCTGTTGTGATTGCCGCCGTGGAGGCCATCGCAACCGATGATTACAATATTCACGGGGTCATGGCGACCACAATGGGCGCCAGTCCCGTAATTGTGGTTAACGGGCCAATCCGAAAAAAAATAGGCATGAATATGGGTATCGGCGCTTTGGGTCAGGGGAACCGAGCTAATGCGACGATTGGCAGAGCTGTTAGGCTGGTAGTTCGTAACGTTGGAGGCGCCATTCCGGGTGGTACCGAGCGGTCAACCTTCGGAAATCCGATGAAATTCACGATGTGCTTTGCGGAGTGGGAGGAAAGATCTAATTGGGATCCTCTTCATGTGGAGCGGGGATTCAGCAAACAAGACTCAGTTGTGACTGTGTTTACAATGTGCAGTGGTCCTGTTTTAACAATTGATGAGAGCTCCCTAACTGGCGACCCTCTGGCGGGCACGATTGCCCAATGTGCACAAACGATTCTTGCTCCNAAGGCTTATGGCGTCACCGATTGTCTTTTGGTTATATCGCCCGAGCATGTCGATACCTTTTCCAGGGANGATTATCAAAAAGCGGATATTCGAAATCGAATTCAGTCGATAACTCAAAGAACCTACCGAGAGATGATGGTTGACGATGTCTCAGGCGTTGGGTTGAAGCCTGAAATCGCCGCAAAAATGGACGATACAGCGTTGGACAAAATAGTTAAAAAGTTTGGGTCAGATTCAGATATCCACATTGTTGTTGCGGGTAGCGAAGCAGGTAAGTTTAGTGCTTGTTTTCATGGTTGGCTTACTGGACCGAAGGGATCGATTTCGGTTTCTCGAAAAATTGACGAGCGTTAAGAGTAGCAATTGATTATGATCGATAAGTTGGTTAATGAAAAAAGGAGGGACTTATGTCTTTGACGATTTTAGATCCGACGAACGAGGCGGTGCCGGTCGAGAGGCAGGTTACGCCGAGACCCGAAACGGTAAAGGGTAAGATAGCGTTTTTAGATATATCGAAAAATAGGGGAAGTGTTCTTCTTGATCGATTACAGGAAGCGTTTGAGCAGCGCCTACCGCAGATCGAGATTACACGTTATATGAAGCCAACTTTTTCTAAGCCGGCTCCAGAAGATTTACGCTCAGACATCATCGAAAATAACGATTTTGTTGTCGAGGCATTAGCTGACTGAGGATCTTGTACCACGTGCAGTTTGCATGACACGGTATGGTTCGAAATTCAGGGAGTCCCAGCGGTAGCTATCGCCTCCACGGAGTTCCAGGATGCGGCAGAGACTCAGGCGAAAGCTCTGGGCATGAAGGATGCCCGTCGGGTGTTTGTTGATCATCCAATACAAGATGCGACCGATCAGCAAATGAGTGAAAAGGCTGATGAGGTGGTCGAGCGTGTGATCGCAGCTTTATCCGCAGATAAAAGCTAGTTTTCCGGTTTTCGAGAACAGATGCCCCAATTTACTGGTTTTAGTAAAAAAACCTTCGCTTTTTTGGGGCAGCTCGAAAAGAACAATAATCGAGAGTGGTTCGAAGAGAATAAACAGCGTTATCTAAACGACGTTTTAGATCCTGCGCTAGATTTTATAGCGACAATAGCACCGTCGATTCACGGTCTTTCAGACTATTTTGATGCGATTCCAAAACGAACTGGTGGTTCGCTAATGCGCGTCTATAGAGACATGCGATTTGTAAAGGATAAAAGGCCCTACAAAACGAATATTGGCATACAGTTTCGACATCAATTCGGCAAGGACATTCATGCGCCTGGATATTACCTCCACGTCGAAAAAGACAATTGTTTTTTAGCTGCCGGGCTTTGGCGGCCAGAGCCAAGAGCGCTTGCTGGTATAAGGGCTCTAATCAAGGAGAAGCCGGTTGATTGGGGTAAGGCTGTTCAATCCAAGGCTTTCAAACAGGCTTACACATTGGGAGGTCGTTCTTTGACCAGGCCGCCAAAGGGGTATACACAAGAAGATCCTTTTTTAGAAGACCTTAAAAGAAAGGATTTTATGGCCGTCCATAATTTTTCGAGTCAAGAAGCGATGTCTGCAGACTTCGTCAAAATGGTAAAGAAAAAGTATGGTTTTGCCACGCCCTACATGCGCTTTTTGTGTGAAGGCGTCGGAATTCCATTTTAATAGTTTGCAGGATGAGCGAGAGCTAGAATACTTTCGTCAGGAAACGTGATCTAATCGCCGTCCCGAAGTCTATCAAGCGCACGATTGTTTAAAAATTCTTTTTATGGAAACCGGATAGTCGTTGCTGCGTTTTTGGCTCAGTTCATCGGTATGGGCCTTTTCAGTTATGTACACGGGCCGTTCATGATTCCGATGATTGAAGAGCTCAATTGGACTCGACTAGATTATTCCATGGTCCGTACTATTGGCATGTTTGTCACTGCGATCTGTGGTGTTTTTATCGGAGTGCAGATCGATAGAGTGGGAGCTCGTCCAGTTATGTTGGTCGGTGGGACTGTGTTGGTTGTCTCGTTGGCTCTTCATACATTTATTGAGAGTCTTGCAGTGTGGTGGCTGTTAAATGGTGTCGCGATGTCCATCGGGTGTGCCATGGTTGGTAACCTTGTTGTTAATGTCACCTTGTCCAAGTGGTTCGTCACAAAAAGAGGAATGATGGTTGCCATTGCCGCAATGGGAGTCTCCTTCGGCGGAATTGCGATGACCCCGATTGTGATCTGGCTAATTGAAGAGTTTGGCTGGCGAATGGCTTGGAGTTGGTTGGCTTTAGGGACAGCGGTCTTTATCTATCCTGTCGCGTTAGTGATGAGAAGAACGCCGGAAGACTATGGGTTGTACCCAGACGGTTTGACTGAAGAGCAGATTCAACAGGGCGACGGGACAAAGGCTTTTGAAGAATATGAAACCAGTTTAAGTCGATCTCAGGCACTTCGAACGCTCTCTTTTTACGCGCTGATTGTCGCGTTCGGTTTCTTTACTATCAATATAGGTGTGATGCTACTGCACACAGTCCCTTATATAGTTGATAGTGGTTTCACTCTATCTGATGCGGGATGGGTCGTGTTTACAGTGTCTGTTCCTGCAATGCTTTCCAAGCCTGTTTGGGGTTATTTCATTGACCGATCCCCAGCTAAACCTTTGGCAGCCATCTCGGCAGCGGTCACTGGATTAGCGCTCTTCCTGATTGTGTTGGCGGTGTCGTATCAGGAGTTTGTTTGGGTCCTTTTAGCCTTCGTCGTTCTCGGATTTGGATGGGGAGGCATGATTCCTTTGCAGGAGGTAATTTGGGCGTCGTTTTTTGGTAGACGATTTTTAGGTTCGATTAGAGGTGCGGCGATGCCCTTTTCATTATTACTTGGAGCACCAGCGCCAGCACTCGTNGGCTATTACCACGATTTGTCTGGGCGCTATGANGAAGCCCTATTAATAGTCGCCTCATTGAACGTTTTGTCAGGTGTTCTTATATTTTTGGCGCCAGCTCCGCGGAGATGACAGATCCTATCTCCNGCTGTTTTAAGTCNGCAAACTTTGTGATCCAATAACTGCGGTATAGAAATATAAGTTAGGTGTTTTGATGGTTAGCAGCTCCTTTAGTGTATCGCCTGCTTCTGGTTTTGGGGGGAATGTGACTGATATCGATCTTAGCAGGGCGACTGATAATGACATTTCCTGTTTGAAGGATGTCTTTGCGGAGGCGGGAGTGCTTTTTTTTCACAACCAAACCCTGACTCCTTCGCAGCACATTGAGTTTGCCGAGCGATGGGGCACGATTAATGTAAATCGGTTTTTTACCCCTGTTCCTGACTACCCTAAGATTGCGGAGGTCAGGAAAGAACCGGACCAACGAGTCAATATAGGTGGAGGATGGCACACGGATCATAGCTATGATGATATTCCGGCCCTGGGCTCGATGTTGCTCGCAAAGGAGTTGCCCAGCGTTGGTGGAGATACCTTATTTGCAAGTACAGTCCTGGCGTACGAGGGTCTCTCCGACGCGATAAAAGAAACCTTAGAACGTCTTAATGCTGTTCACTCTTCCAGGCATGTTTTTGGTAAGAGGCCCGAGATGCCTGAAGAGATGGCAAG
>PBUF01000067.1 GCA_002727775.1 Gammaproteobacteria bacterium | reverse complement strand
CCCAACGCACAAGCATCGTACCAGTTGTTACATCCCTTTTCGTCTGGTCGTGTGTCCCATTCAGCGTCATAAACCCGGTGCTCAGCACCAAATGCTGCGCCTACTACACCCGTAGGAATTTCAAACAGATCACCAGTCGCAAATAACTCATAAGATACTAGCTTAGACTGCCAGCGTCTTAGGCCATTGAAATCAATTGTGTCCGCAACATATTGAGTGTTAGGGAAATCTCCTAGGTGATCATTAGTTGCTGCACCTGGATCCGTACAGACTCGGTCGTGACAATTCAGAGCATTAGTCGCGAAGGGGTTGTACCACTGCATCGCGTCTGCCAAGTCAGGTACACCAGGTGCAGGTCCTAATTGACCTTGCAAACCTAGCAACACTGCTCGGAAGCTCTGATTTTTTCGATTACGGATGTCGTTATTTTGCATCATCAAACCTGACGCGCTCAATTCCCAACCATTNTCAAATTGGTAACTNAACTCATGCGTCATACGAATCGCATTGATGTCNTAGCTCGCGTAACCAATNTTAGCACCCGTCTCATCGAGGTTGCTGGGTCGAACNCCCAACTTACCAAATAGACGAAGNGAAGCGATGGTGACGTCNTCATTGAACGNNATACCGCCATCAGGATTTGCGGTGACAGTTCCATCTGCATTGGTAACAAGAGCTGGAGCAAACATGTCGGTTGCCAACACAACCGCACCGGCATCATCTCTATCTGGCACGCCATCTCCATTTGCATCCGCTGCAAACAAGTGNTCACCAGCGTCAATCGCGCCATTAGCGTTTGCATCATAGAATGCTCGATATGGGTTACCAGGGTGATCACCCTTGATTCCGCCTAGAATATTGTTGATATCACGAATTCGACCACCAGGGTTCGTAGGAGAACCACGGCTTTCGTTTCGCTGACGAGAGTAGATGAAACTACCTTCGTAAGTCAGACGATCGTTAATCTGATATTCATAGTTTAGGTAAGTGTTAAAGGTCTTGTTTGGAGTGACAAAGTTAAAAAACTCACCGAACTCAAAACGACAAACACTACCGGACACTCGTCCACTAATATTGTTCCTGGTGTTACCTACCGCGTTGGGTCCATTACCACCAGGGCTAGCTGCAACACCACAACCTGGGTCAACTAACGTTTCAGTTCCAGTTATCGCGCCATCTGCGCCACGAATTGGAACATTGTATCGTCCTGGGTTACCGGTACCTGAACTTGAAACAGAATTATTGGTTATATTCGGTCTCTCAGTCTGGTAAAGAGGTGTTTTTTCCCTGATCTCAGTGGCAAAGGTGAAATAACCTCGATCTGTGGTATCGCCAATCACAAAATTGGCAACGTACTCACTGTGATCTCCCTCAGAGTCCATGTTATAGAAGAAACCAACCTCGGCTCCTTCAACATTCTTCTTGGGAATGATGTTAATTACACCGGCTACCGCGTCAGAACCATATAGTGCAGATGCGCCATCCTTAAGGATGTCGATACGCGCAATGGCAATCTGTGGTATCAGGTTATTAAGGTTACTGTCAGTTACGCGCTTTCCATCAAGCAAAGCAAGGGTCGCGCCCTCACCTAGTCCTCGGAAGTTTGCGCTAGACCTGTTTCCCTCTGGATTGGTCACTGAATAGTGAGAAGCAAAGACGTCGGTGCCATAGTTAAAGGTTTGATTGGCAACAATCTCACCAAGCGCCGGAGTCGCTTCAGCCTGAATGTCTACGTCATCCAGGACCTGCAGAGGAGAAGCAGAGTCAAAATTATCTCTCTTGATGAGTGATCCGGTGACAACGATCTCTTCGATCTCACCTTCTTCATCGTCTGCCCATACCGCAAAAGGTAAAAGCAGAGAGAGGAGTGCAGTCCATGCTACCCCGTATAGGGAAGAGGACATGCGACGATTATTTCGTGCAATACTCATTTTCTCTCCTAAAAAAGTATGATTTGGATATAAATATCCCCCCAGAGACCATTGTCTACAGCTGTGAGGTGATGTCAACCGCCCAGAAACACTGCTTTTAGAAGAAATTTACCTCACAGCAAACTGTTATTACTTAATCCTTCGCGCGAACTCCAGTTTGAAACCAAAATCCGGCGCAGTTTCGTTATGTGGCAGATTTTCCATAAAGAAAAGGTCGATGCGATCTTGATCGGTTAATCGAACGGTTCCCCCAAAGCTCAAAACACCTCCAGGCTTTGCAAAAGGTCCTAGAGACACTGACTTGTAGGGGCGACTGTTCAAATCCCATTGCAACTTAAGCGAGAGCCTGGGTTTGACGCGATAGACCAGGTGACTGCCCAATGCAGCAACGAATCTCGCCTGATCTAACCCTAAAGCACCAGACGACAAATGGGTAAAGGACACCATTGCGCTCCAAACCCACCGAGAGGAGATGTCCCTGGTGTAATCGATCGAGAGACCGACATCCGTGCCTCCGCTGCCCAATAGCCCAGCTTCATTCCCGGATGGCAGTTTTATCTCCGAACGCAAATTCACACCCGGGCTTAAGGACTTACCCGCAAATAGAACCACATCGCCGACACCCGACGCTCGCTCGGCTAAACTGAAACGGTTGATTCCGCCAATATCCAATCGATAATTCAGCGCGTCGATTGGTCCCTGGTCCCTCCCCCCTTGAGGCATACCAAACCAGTCATGCCATTTGATTATGGTCCTGTCTAAATAACCACCAGACTGCTTGATCAGCGGCAGGACNATNCCNGCNTCCCATCCATTNCCAANNCCTCGNCTGTAAGACAGGGTNAATGTTTCGGTTTCACCATCAATCGCTATAAAGTTTTCTGAGTTACTCACGTCGAACTCATAATTTGAGCTCACGCTATACCCTATTTTGGATTCAGACTCTCCGACACTGAGCACCTCGGAACTGCGGTGCCGAGGTAGCCCAAATATCCTGACGAATGGATTCTGATTTGTAATGGAAAAGGGTTCATTGAGTTCATCGGCGTGCGACCGTTTAACTGGAACAAAAAGCGCGACACTTGCGAGAACACATAAACCAAATACTGTGGCTCTGACTTTCAACTTTCCTGATACCAACGAACCCTAGATAGCAGTAGACCCTAACGTACTCGATCTTTCAATGAAACTGACCTCCAGCCTATGTTTTAACCGGTAAAACCATTTTGTTACCAAATAAAACCCTTTACTATCCGATCCCNGGGGCAANATTAAANNATCACTTTAANTTGCCCAGGACTCAAAACTAGGGAGGGTAGTCACATCAACGGTATTGAATACATCGCGAAAATTCTTAAGCAAGAAGGGGTAGAGCTAATGACNTGCTACCCAAGCAANCCAATNATCGAAGCNGCTGCGAAAGANGGNATACGACCAGTCGCTTTTCGCCACGAACGAGGCGCTATNATGGCCGCGGACGGAATAAGCCGAACAAGTGANAGGCAAAAGTTTGGNGTGGTCGCTATTCAATCTCAAGCNGGAGCNGANAANGCAGTCGGAGGAATNGCACAAGCCTATGCTGACAACATTCCAATATTANTTCTNCCNGGCGGCGTCTTTCTAAATCAATTAAGCGTCAAACCGAATTTTTCAGCCGTACAGAATTATCAAAACGTGACGAAGTGTGTCGAGGCGATCTATCGACCTGAAGATGTTGGCGCCGCGACGCGAAGAGCTATCCATGCCTTGAAAAATGGTAGGCCGGGGCCAGTGGTACTGGAATTGACCGCGGACGTCTGTGATGCAGAGGTACCAGAAGCCTCGCAAAACTACCAATCCCCTTCCTTTTCGATGAGCCAGCCTTCGGCAAACGATCTTGATCAGGCTGCCGACGCATTATTAAAGGCAAGCAATCCTGTCATCTGGGCAGGCCAGGGAGTCTTACACGCAAGGGCAACAGCAGAACTCACAAAATTAGCCGAAATAACGGGCACGCCCGTTTTTTGTACGATGCCGGGCAAATCGGCAATGGATGAACGGCACCCTCTCTGCCTGGGAGCTGGCAGCGGTTTAGCGCCCAAGGCAGCATCTAAATGGCTCAAGGAAACCGATTTAATTTTGGCGCTGGGCTCTAGCCTCACAAGAACTTTTTATGGCCAGCCCGTCACTCGGCGCACTGAGGACGCCAAAGATAAAAGGATCCTTATTCAAAACACCCTAAGCGCTGAAGACATCAACAAAGACGAAAACATTGATATCGGTCTCGTAGGAGATGCGAGGTTAACTTTGCTGGCACTGATAGACCGCGTCGAGTCTAGCTCGTTAGATGATGTAAAGATCAGAGCGAAGCGCGAGGAAGTCCAACAAGAAATAGCCAATATCAAGCAGGAATGGCTGACCGAGTGGAACCCTTTGCTTACTTCTTCTGAAACACCGATAAACACCTATCGCGTGATCCATGAGATTAACCAGCACCTAGATAAAGAAAACAGCATAGTTACCCACGATGCAGGCGCNCCCAGAGATTCAATCGTGCCTTTTTATGAGGCGACAGTGCCACACAGCTACGTGGGCTGGGGCAAAACAACGCATCTGGGTTTTGGCATTCCTCTCATGATCGGAGCAAAAATGGCTAANCCAGACAAATTCTGNCTGAACTTGATGGGAGACGGNGCTTTCGGCATGTCAGGAACAGATATAGAAACAGCTGCCCGAAGNGGCTTTGCTATTACCACAGTCATCCTCAATAACGGCGGCATGGCGACGTACCCCGGAGGTTTTCCAACAGCAAGAGAACAATATCANGTCTCTCACATGCAGGGCGACTACGCGATGATCGCAGAGGGCATGGGCGCTACGGGGTTAGTTGTTAAAGATCCAGGAGAACTAGGGACAGCATTGAAAAAAGCTCAGGACTTAAATAAAGAAGGGAAAACGGTTCTTATCGATGTCCACTCGAACATGGAAGCAAAAAAATCGTATTATAGTTAGTCCAGCACTTAAAAGTTCAGAACTGTGTTAGAAAGGGGGGAGAAATGCCACACATAGCTGATAGATTNGTACATGATGCCGANGCTCATACCATGGAGACAAGAGANTGGCTNACCCCCTTCTGCGANGANAAATTTANAGANCANATCGCCTCGCTCTTTAACCGAGGCTTTGANAGNCAAGGCGATANCTATCAAAAGACCATCGACCTCCATGACGAACCAGCCTTCAGAGCCAAGGATGAAGAAGAATTCATGGCCCGCAAAAATCTAATGGCTATCGGTTCTTTCAGAAAGGAAGACAGATCGCAAGCGATCGATCTATTGGGAGTCCAAAGTCAGCTGCTTTTCCCAACTTCCGCCAACGTGCACCTGGAATCTCTTGAACACGGCGATGACATGAATTTGTTGTACGCGATGGCACGGGCGAGTAATCGAGCACAAATCGATTTTTGTAGTGCAGATAATCGTCTTTTTCCCGTTTGCAATGTGCCTTTGGCAGACATGAAAGAAGCACTAAAGATCGCCCAAGAGGCCATCGAGTTAGGAGCTCGTGCGCTGTTGATCCCCTGGGCTTGTCCAAAAAATCACGCACCCAGCCATATTGGTCTTGATCCCTTGTGGGCGACCGCCCAGGAAGCCGGTATACCAATCATATTCCACGTTGGGGCAGCTGATTTTGTGCTGCCAAAAGCACACGCCAATAACGGCATGGGACCAATTCCAGATTTCCATGGAGGCGAAGAAAATTTCCGATCTATTTCCTATATGGCCATTCCTTCCGGACCCCAGCAAGCTTTGTCGATGCTCATTCTAGATGGAGTATTAGATCGTTTTCCGAGCTTAAAGGTCGGAATCATTGAACTAGGAGCGATCTGGTTACCAAGTTACCTCCGTCAGCTTGAAGCTGCGATGGAGGCCTTTGGGAGGCACGAAGAACGACTTCAAAAACTCTCATTAAAGCCAAGCGAGTACGTTACTAGACAAGTGAGAGTCACGCCCTACCCCACCGAGCCGGCCGGTTGGATCATTGAGCAGTCGGGTCCAGATATCTGTATGTTTTCCAGCGACTATCCGCACCTGGAGGGGGGAAGAAATCCCTACGGGCGTTTCCAAAGGACAACGCAAAACCTCGACGAGGAAACACTTAATAAATTCTATCGAACAAATTTTGAAGATTTAATGGGTATTTAATTAATAACGAGAAATAGACCCTTAAGAGATGTTTACATGATCAAATTAGCCGACAACACTTTCACTAAATGAGCGAAACAGGATCTAAGTAGTAAAACAATGAGTAATCACGACGAAAGCTTAGGACCTGAGGGTTACCAAGTCGANGCTGTCGAAAAATGGATNTCAGAAAATGTCGACAATCTTTCNCCTCCTTTCAAGTGGACCCGCCTCGAGGGAGGACACTCCAATCTAACCTATCAGCTGGAAGATACTGATGGGAAATACGCAGTGATAAGAAGACCACCTCAGGGTGATCTTCTGCCTAAAGCACATGACATGAGCCGAGAGTGGGCTCTTATTTCAGCCCTCTCAAAAACAGATGTGCCAGTCCCAGCCGCTTATGGATTTTGTGAATCTCCCGATGTGACCGGAGCCTGGTTCTATGTCATGGGCCTGATCAATGGACACCCACTTTACAGCTCAGAGGACACAGAGAGACTCATTCCAGAGGACAAACGAAAAGTCATGTCTGGCTCGTTTATTGACGTGTTAGCAGATCTTCATGCCGTCGATCCAGACGAGGTCGGTTTAGGAGATCTCGGAAAAAAAGATAACTACATTGGACGACAGCTTAAAACCTGGTATCGATCTTGGATGGCGTCGATTGAACCAGCTGACTTCGATGATCCCCGAGCACACGAACTCCAGGAGTTTTTCCTTAATCACATGCCCGACCAGGGACCAGCGAGAGTCGTGCATGGCGATTACGGGGTCCACAATTGTTTGGTNGGACCTGANTGNAAAATAGCAGCNGTGGTGGACTGGGANATATCNACTCTGGGTGATCCATTAGCAGACCTGGCCTACGCTCTAAANGTGTGGCCCGATCCGACAGANCCTGAGCCACCGGCNCCAGAGTCTGCCACCTCACCAAAGGGATTCCACACAAGAACGGAACTCGCCCAAAGATATCAGGAGAAAACNAAAAGAGATCTGTCTCAGCTAGACTATTACGTCGGNTTTAACCGNTGGAAAAGCGCCTGCATCCTGCATGGGGTATACGCAAGATACTGTGAAGGCAAGAAAAGCACCGAGGGAATTGATCTCGAAGAGATGCGCGAGCGAATCACACGAACAATAGATTTGTCGGAACGNGCGGTTAATCGGTTAACAAATAAGTAGACCNTCCTTCTCTGACCGTGAAATTTGGCGTTTTACAGTTCTTCAGTTGGCCAGGCAGACGCGTCCCGTTGCAAACTATCTATGAGCGCGCAACCGNTGATGTCAAGATCATGGATCAAGCAGGCTACGACACTGTCTGGTTGGCGGAGCACCATTTTTCAACCTACAGTGTCTGTCCATCGGTTCATATTATGGGNATGCATCTGGCCCATCTTACAAAAANCATCAGAATCGGAACCGCCGTCTCTCTNGCAGCATTTTACCATCCGCTTAGGCTCGCAGAAGAACTAGCACTAGTGGACAACCTCTCTGGGGGACGTCTTAACGTCGGCTTTGGCCGTGGGTTTGATCAGACCGAAATGGNGGCATTCGGCGTATCTGCTGAAACCTCTTATGAGAAATTTCACGAAAACGTCGAAATTGTTCAGAGCGCNTGGCGTGAGGGAAGCCTNTCCTATCAAGGCAAACACCATTCGTTCGAAAACGTTGAAGTATTGCCCAAACCGATACAATCTCCCATGCCAACCTGGATCGGCGCGTCTTCTCCAGGAGCAATAAAATGGGCCGCCGAAAAAGGCTTTGCGATATTGATGGATCCTCATTCCTCGCACACAGAGATTGGCGAGAAATTCGCAGCCTATCGGCAGACACTGAAGGATAATCATCACCAGAATGATCTCAGCACACCAGTCGCGCGCTTAATTGCGATAGCCAAAACCGATCAACAGGCCGAAGAAATCGCACGAAGGGGAGCAGAATGGACGGTGGGTAGCTACGCTGGCCCCAAAAAAGGAGGGCCACCAACAACCTTAACGCCAGAGGACATGGTCAATCGCTATGTCGACGAGATCATCATACACGGCAGTCCCTCAAAGGTGATCGATAAACTGCACGAGCTAAATGAAACGATTTCCTTGGATTACTTGCTCGCCTCAATTTTAAGCCATGAGAGCTTTATTCGATTAACCGATGAGGTCCTCCCCAATCTTAAAAGTTGAAACCAATACATACTTCAAAAAAACTTTCAGTTGTTCTTGGTTTATTTAGATAGTAGCTTTCTTGGTTAATAGATGTAGTGGATCAGCATGACTCAATCAATTGCCGAGAAAAATCCCATTTACTGGTACTACGGATCGGCTTCCATAGCCTTTGGGATTAAAAACAACGCCTTCAGTTATCTGCTCTTAATTTACTCTACCCAGGTGCTCGGTATTCCGGGGTACCTTGCTGCAGCCGCTTTATTCATTGCAATGATCTGGGACGCCGTATCAGATCTGTTTTTGGGCCATTGGTCAGACAAAACAAATTCTCGCCTCGGAAGACGACACCCGTTCATGTACGTCGGGATGATTTTATTACCGTTGTCTTTTTATGCGCTTTTTAATCCTGTCATCGATCTCAATGAAGACAATAGNTGGTACTACCTGCTAGCNGCCGCGATTTTAATTAGAACTGCCGTTACTTTGGTCGAGGTTCCGTCTGTCGCTCTTCTTCCAGACCTGGTCAAAGACTATGATGAGCGGAATAAGTGGCTCGCACTTCGACACGCCTTTGGCTGGTACGGAGGTAACGGAATTCACGTTGTTAATATGGGAATCTGGGTCGGCGCTTTCGGCGTCGCTACCCAGGCTGGCTATGCGATCTATGGCCTGGCCGGCGCATTGATCATCGGGGGGAGCACGCTAATTTCTTCCCTAGGCACACAAAAGGCTGCTTCTGCTCTACCTCCTCCAATAGAAAGATTTAAGTTTTCCGAAATCTGGCACGAGATCAAGCAAATCGCGCAATCGCTCAAAAACCCTAATTTTCTGTGGTTATTCGTTTACTCACTGGTTGTCGGCGGCGCAGCAGGCATGTCTACCGCGCTTTACCTATACAATGTCACCTACTTTTTCGCGTTTGACGGACCTCAAATTGCCTTTACGGGCTTGTGTGTGTTCGCCTCTCCCGCCATTGCTTATTGGTTAGGGCCGAAGTTAGGCGCTGCAATCGGGAAAAAATGGACAGCCATCTCTGCCCTATTTGCCGCTATTTTTCTCTATCCGATCCCCTACATAATGAAGTTAGGCGGTTATTGGTCAAATGCAGAAATCGCCTCTTTCGGTGGCGAGCTGAGCCTAACGGTCAACTTACTTATTTATTCCCTATTCGTAACCGCGGAAGTAGTCGGTTTCATCATAGGTGGAGTGATGCTCGACTCCATGATGGCTGACATCGTGGAGGACAGCGAGGTAAAAACCAGTCGCCGCTCAGAGGGTCTATTTTATGCAGCAAGAAGTTTTGCAGGAAAATTCGTCAGTGCCTTTGGCATAGTGCTCGCTGGGTCTATTGTCTCTTTGGTTGGCATGGATGGCATAAAAACCGTTACCGACATGACTGACGATATGCGGCTCAATTTGGCAAGCTTCTTCCTTCCCCTTTACTGTGGTCTTTATTTCCTNGCCATGTATTTCATCTCGAAATACCGAATTGACCGTGAAGCTCACAACGCAAACCTTGAAAGCCTGAGCGCTCGATCTCAAAAAGCTAGAGAGGCGGATCGAGTCTCAATCGGTGGTCATGGCGTGACGGACTCTAGTAGTGGTGGAGGTGGAGGAGATAGTGGCGGAATTTAATTTGATCTAAACCAGCGACCATAGGGAACGCAGCCTTACTTAGAAGACTCGCTTCCGGTAATCCTTGGTTAACCAGGACTCCGGTCTCATTGACAGCATAAACGAATCTTCTTCATAGCCAAATTTATCCATCCATTCATTCCCTCGCTGCTCGCCAAGGTATCGAACGGCAACCGCTAAATGTCTGGCCTTATCAGCCTCACTTAATTGGAAAGGNCCCTCTACTGAAACATAAACGTACGGAGGTGNCTCGTTTTGCACNCACAAAGAAATCCTCTCGACCTGCTTTAAGCAATCAGCTTTAACCGAATGTTTATCGATAAACATCACCACGTCGCCACCCAATGAGTAGTCGTACCAAATAGGAGCTGATAATGGTCCTCTTCCCTGTCGTGGAACACTTAGAACTCCAACATGCACTTCTGACAAGTAAGACTCTCTCTCATCATTTGACATCTTCATACGATCGATTAACTCCGGTTAACTTAAATTTAATAATGCTTCTTTAGCGTCCCGAGGTTAAACTTTTGCGACACACAAGGCTCACCAGGGTGAAGAAAAATGACCTACGCTGAAAACCGCATCATTATAGATGCTGATAGCCACGTTATCGAACTAGATGACTTCCTGCATAAGGTAGCGTTAGAAAATGATCTACCCCTCCTTCCTTCAATGGAATCACAGAAAGAGCTTCCGGTTATTCAAGCAGGTCTCGACCGAGGTAGAGAACTATTCATAAAACGGCAGCAAGANCCGCAGGTCATGGCTAAGTTCGAGAGTAGCCTTCTGGATAACACTAAGAGTGGTTGGAACAGACTTGGGGCCTTTGATCCCGCTGAAAGAACACACACACTCGATTTATTTGGTTTTAAAATGCAGTGGGTCCTACCCACTTTTTCTTTTCACCAAATTGCTCACGTCAACGATCCAGCTGTTCTGGAGGCAGGAGCTAGAACGCTGAATAAGGCGATGGGCGATTTCTGCGCCAAAGATCCCAGGCTTTTTGCAATTGGTTACATTCCCCTCACCTTGGGACCAGAAATCGGGTTAGATCTAATGCGAACCGGATTCAGAGACGGCTGCTATACCTTCATGATAGATACTAACGAACCTTCGGACGAAAAGAGATCCTTCACTCACCCAGACTTTGATCCGATATGGGCCGANTTTGCCAGTCAAAAAGTGCCTTTCGTTGTACATGTTGCTGTCAACGGACACTACAAAAGAATGCCAGACAGTTTCAAAAGAAANGGNAGAAATGCCNTNGAACTNGGCGGNGATGCGCCTGCCGGAGAACTAGGACTGGTCACCATAAAGAACAGCGCCGAAATTTTCTTGTCTGCGATGATTTTTGACGAAGTCTTTGAACGTCACCCTGAACTCAAAGGAATATCAATGGAACATGGGGCGTTTTGGGTACCATCCTGGCTCCATGCCCTGGACTTTACCGCNAGAAATTTCCGACACAAACGATCCTTCAGTCGGGCGCCTTCTGAAGTGGCAAAACACCACCTCAAATTNTCNCCCTTCGCCGGCGAACCAGTCGGCTGGATCATTGATAACNTCGGTCCGGAGCTTCTGGTTTTCGCTTCAGATTATCCTCATCCTGAAGGAACCGCCGATCCGATTAGAAAGTTCGAAGCTTCAATGAGCAATTGCGATGAAACCACCATGAGCGCTTTCTATCATGGCAATATGGAAACGCTCATGGGAATAACACTCTAGGGCTCGTCGTCAGCTCCACTGATCAAAACGAGTAATTTCCTCGAGGGGTTTTCGAGTAACGGGCCCAAAATTACCCAAGGGATAACCGACAGGAATGAGGCAGTACGCAGCCATTGTGTTTGGCAAACTTAAAGCCTCTGCCACGGCATCAGTATCCATCAATGCTAAAGTCGTGGGAGCCGCTCCAAGTCCCATGGCCCTGGCAGCAAGCAATAAATTCTGAATTCCCGGCCAAATAGATCCGTTACCTCCTGCTCTCATTGCAGGGGTCACCTCAGCTCCGAAGTCCATGCACGCCACGATCAGAGCCGGAATCTCATGCATGTGTTCCATTTGCCACACAACCGCATCGACCATGCGAGAGCGCTTGTCTTTATTTTGGTGAGGCAAACTTCCAGGGTTTTGAATCTGATTACCAATGTAGCCCTCTACACCCTTTCGGTTAAGATCGGCAAGCCGTTGTTTAACCTCGGCCCCTCGAGCTATGATCCATCTGGCGCTTTGCATGTTGGAGCCAGACGGTGCCTGATTAGCCGCATCGATCAGCTTCATCAGCTTTTCTTCTTCGACTTCCCGCGTATCTAGTCTGCGCATGGCCCGACAGTTATACATTACCTCAAAAATACCCATCTCATTCGACATTGCGACCCCTCCTATCAGAAATCCAAATTAAGCTTTACCACTCGATCATACCAATTAATAGCTCATCTAGATAAAGCAGTTCATAATCAAATTTTCTGCTTACCTTCGAGCAAAACAACCAGGATTAATCAGTGCAAAAGAACTCAGAGTTTTCGGCCAAACCTGCGTCAGAATCCCTGTCGAACAATCTGAAAGAAACAGGAACTCTTTTTCGTTTGGCCTTGCCACTAATGGGCACGCAAATCGCACAGATGGGGATGGGTCTTCTGGATACTATTATGGCAGGGCGATACAGCTCCACGGACCTGGCGGGAGTTGCACTTGGAAGCAGCATTCTCTGGCCTTTGATGCTACTGGTAATGGGAATACTTCAAGCTATTACACCTACAGTGTCTCAGTTAAACGGTGCAAGACAGCACGCAGACATAGGAGAAGTGATCCGACAGGGGCTATGGATCGCTATCTCTGGAGGATTGTTGATCGCATTTATCCTTAACCAAATTGGCTTCGTTTATACCGCGCTGGATGTAGACCCCGAGGCGAGGCCCGTCGCTATCGCTTATCTACAAATGACCTCCTTCGGGCTTCCTGCTGTCACCTGTTTTTTCTGTTTAAGATTTTTAGCGGAAGGAATGAATTTCACGAGGCCTGCTTTGTATATTGCGGTTTGTGGTCTCATCATCAAAGCACCACTCAATTATATTTTGATCTACGGCAAACTTGGCCTACCAGAAATGGGAGGAGTAGGCTGCGGGGTCGCCCAGGCAATCATCATGTGGTTTCAATTGGGAGCGATACTAATAGTTGTCTCGCGATCAAGATTCAACCACACCGGATGGCGCGAGAGATTCTCGACCCCTAACTGGAGCCGAATTAAAACACTGCTAGCCCTTGGAATTCCGATCGGGCTTACGATTTTCTCAGAAATGGGTCTGTTTTCTTTGACCACTTTACTTCTCGGTCGTTATGGCGCTGAGGTCGTCGCCTCCCACAACATTTCTATGAGTATTAATGGGCTCTTTTTTATGCCAGCTTTAGCTCTTGGGATGGCTTCAACAATTCGAATCGGCTACCGAGTAGGCGCTGGAGAACTATTGGAAGCAAGGACCACAGCGGCCATCGCGCTGGTATCTACTATCGGCGTAGCCATACTCGGATCATTGGCTATATTTTTCCTCAGAGAAGATATTGTTAACGTCTACACAACAGAAACTAATGTGTCTCAATTATCTGCCACTCTCTTATTATTTGTGGTCTTTTTNCTGGTATTCGATGCCTGNCAATCAACCTGCCTCGGNGTGCTACGGGGCTATAAAGATACAAGGACTCCTCTCTTCATCGCTCTGCTTTGCTTTTGGCTTATTGGCCTGCCTATAGGGTGCATTCTAGGCTTTGGTCTGGTTTNNGATCCCATGGAAGTCTTCGGCTTCTGGNTCGGGCTGGCATGCGGAGTGATTTCTGCCGCTATNGGGCTGAGCTATCGTGTATGGTCGACAAGCACGAACACGGACCGCATACGACTACTGTCGCAAAAGTAAAATCCAAGCGGACGGTTTTAGTTATCCGAGAGGCCTGCGACCCTCTTTTTATTCGAAATCAATCATTTGATTTTAACCCCNTTCAGGCATCAAACTAGACACAAGAAGCAAAGGTGTGGGCTAATTCATGGAATACGATCTTTTAATAAAAAATGGTTCTGTCATNGACGGGACAGGCTCGGCGACTAAACAAGCAGACCTCGGCATCAAGGACGGCGTCATCGTCTCAATTGGTCAGGTAGAAGGTGATGCNCTGGAAACAATCGATGCCAAGGACTTGGTTGTCTCTCCTGGCTTCATCGATATCCACACACACTTCGACCCACAATTATGTTGGGATGGGCATGCAACTCCNTCGATAGAGCANGGCATCACGACGGTCGTCACCGGCAATTGCTCGCTTAGTCTCGCGCCCATAAAGGGCAAAGAAGACGCTGACAAAATCGTCAGTATGTTCGGTGTAATTGAGGACATAAAGAAGACCACTTTCGATGAAGCTGTCCCGTTTTCCTGGCAAAGTTTCCCTGAATACCTTGACCATATTCGTCCTAAATTGGGCATCAATGTNGGGGCACTAATAGGGCACTCAGCCATCAGNCTNTTTGTGATGGGTCCAGAGAGCCAAGAGAGAGANGCAACCCAAGAAGAAATTAGCAAAATGTGTGACATCGTAAGAGAAGCGATGCGAGCNGGCGCGCTAGGCATTTCAAGCTCTTACGTCGATATCGATGAAAACGGCGATCCGGTGCCTAGCCGCTTTGCANGCTTTGATGAAAAGGTGGCGCTTGCTCAAGCCATGGGCGANAGCGGACGAGGAATTTGGCAGGTGGTTCCGTACTTCCCAGACATGAAACAGCAACTAGACAATATCAGGGANCTTGGCGACATNAGTTTGGCGGCTAACGTNCCTTGCAGTCTTCANCCGGTNCTGAGCTCTCCAACGTCTCCAAATGCNGAAGAGCTGATAGAAGCGCTAGAAAAAGAGCAAGCCAGGGGCGCCAGAGTATTCGGACAAACAATGCCAAGATGCTTCGACCTCAACATGCGCCTCTCTGAGACTAGCATGCTCCTCTATGCTCTACCCCGATGGAAAAATATTATGGATTTGCCTCGAGAGCAAAGACTCGAGCAATTTAAGGAGCAAAAATCCGAGCTTGTCAGTGAAATGAAAGACGCTAAGGGTATGAGCGGGTCCATACCCTTCCTGAAAGTAGGTAGCGTCAAATCGGACGAAAACCAGCGCTACCAGGGACAGTACCTTGGTGCTATCGCGCAAGAGGAGAACAAGGAGCTGGGCGAGGTAATTTTGGACCTATCCATCAGAGATAATCTCGACACCGAATTTCAGTTACAGAACGTGATCAATGCTGACAAGCAGGCAGTAGCAAAAATCGTAAGCCATCCGCTTTGTCATTTCGGCGCTTCAGATGCTGGAGCACATATCACCCAGTTTTGTGGTACNGGCGACACGTCCCATCTNCTTCAGCACTACGTCCGTGAAACAAGCACGTTCTCGCTCGAAGAAGCTATTCATAAAATGACGGGAGAGCTGGCAGTAGATTGGGGGCTAGCTGACCGAGGCACTCTAGAAGAAGGAAAAGCTGCCGACATCGTCATCTTTAATTCTGAAACCGTCTCAGTTGGCAAAGAAGAGTTTGTAGATGATTTTCCAGGCGAAGCAAGGAGATATGTACGCAAATCAGAAGGGTATGATGTCGTTATCGTGAATGGCGCTATCGCCTATCAGGACGGTCGATACACAGAAACTTTAAATGGAAGGGTCGTTTAAGTAGGACACCAAGACAGCGTTAGCAAATCACCAGGAAACTGCCTCATGTATATTGAAAGCATCTTGCCCGTTCAACATTGTTTCTGGTGACATGATGACTACTATAGAACTTCTGCTATCTAGTTTAGCGGCTAGAAAAAAGGATCAGGGTGAGTAAATGAAACTATCAATGCCAACTGGGGCTCTACAGATATTCGGTATCGCGCTGTTGCTGGTACTCGGTTTATATTTCTCCCAAGCGCCTTCTAAAGAGGAAGTCATGAAGACCTCTGTCATAGAAACGGCAAAACCCAAAGAGACTGGTGCTCCTTATGTATCTATCGCAAAACCAAGCATAAAAGAGAATGTNATCGAAATCACCGGAACAGGCTCGATTGTGGTAAGAAACTCCATTGATCTGGTACCACAAGTTAGTGGACGCGTTTTGTGGGTAGCCGACTCATTCAGAAGAGGAGGGAGTTTCAAGTCAAACCAACGGTTATTGCAAATCGATCCAAAGGATTTTGAGCTTGCGCTAGCACAAGCTCAGGCCGATCGAATGTCTGCAGAATCTAACTACCAGCTCACTAAGGCACAGAGTGAGGCGGCCATATCGAACTACGCGATCTTAAACCCTGGGATAGAAGTTCCTCCTCTGGTAGCAAAGACACCCCAGCTTGAGCAGGCAAAAGCTCAGATTGCTGCTGCGCAAGCGAGAGAGGAAATAGCGAAACTTAATTTGGAACGCACTAGATTTTCGCTACCCTTTGACGGCCGGGTAGTCGACTCTCAAGCGGAAGTTGGGCAGCTATTGAATCAAGGGCAAAAATTCGGCGAAGCATTCGACATCAAATCGATTGAAGCGCTTGTTCCTATTTCTCCCAGGGACCTGGAAAATATACAACCGGCCATTGGACGAACCGCCAAAGTGAGAATAGGAATACAAGACTTCACCGCTAAAATTGCTCGAGTCTCACCGAACCTGGATGAACGGACACGATTTGCGCAGCTGTATCTGGACATAGAGAGCATTGGAAACCTATACCCTGGGTCTTTTATCGATGTAACGATAGAGGGCCCTAAATTACAAAATACTGTCTTGCTTCCCGAAGCCGCAGAACAGATCAATGAATCTGTTTGGACCGTCTCCGACGGTAAGCTAACAAAAAAACAGCCTAAATTTATTAATCGAAATGTGACGGGCATAGTCGTTGAGAGCTTCTCGCTAGGCGAAGGCGTTGTTCTGGGAACAGTCCCAGGAGCTCGAGAAGGTATGGCTGTCACGACTGAGGTGAACTAGTGCAATCTAAAGACAATCAATCTGATTTTTCTGCCAAAGGCATACTGGACTATTTTGCAGCTAATCCAGTAGCCGCGAACCTCATGATGTTTATCATGCTGTTGGGAGGCTTTATCGCAGCATCATCGCTTACTGCGCAGTCTTTCCCAACAATTAACCTTGGCCAAATCAACATCACGGTCCCCTACCCCGGAGCCACACCATCAGAAGTTGAAGAGAGCATCACCCGCCGCATCGAAGAAGCCGTACTGGGTATCGACGGAGTGAAGCGGGTTACCTCCAGGGCTTATGAAAATACCGGCGCAGTGTCTGTAGAACTCAAAGATTTCGTCGATCAAATGAAAGTGAGGGATGACATTGAGATGGCGGTAGAGCGTCTCTCAGATTTTCCGCCGGAAAGAGCGGAGGAACCAGACATTGTCCGACTTGAAACAATTGGTGACGTTATGACGTTGGTTGTTTCTTCTGATCTATCCGATCTTGAGCTTAGAAACGGGGCTGAATTACTTGAACAAGANNTNTTATCCATTCCCTCCGTCTCTCTGGTNTCTTTATTTGGCGCCAGAGATTACGAAATCTCCATTGAAGTAAAGGAGGAAAACCTAAGAAGTTATGGTTTGTCGATCAGCGATGTCGCATCTTCCATAAGGCGTTCTTCNCTTAATGTATCTTCTGGCGAGATTCGGACCGACGCGGGTGACCTCTTACTGAGAACCAACAACAAACGATACACAGGTGAAGAGTTCANAGACATCATNATCAAGTCACTGCCAAATGGCTCNCTGCTNAAACTNAAGGACATAGCANAGATAAATGATGGCTTTACAGAGGACGAACTAATCCATGAATTTAACGGCAAGAAAAGTCTCTTCGTAAAGATTCAAAAATCGGACTCTGAGGACTCCTTGGCAATTGCTAAAGACATAAGAGATCGANTGTCGAATTACACCCCGNCACCAGGTATCGAAATCGATATCTGGGACGACGCCACTGATAGTGTTCGGAACTACTTGAGCATCATGGTGCGAAATGGGGTTCTTGGGTTTATTCTGGTATTTCTGTTCCTGGTGCTTATGCTCGATTTAAGGTTGGCCACTTGGGTAGCAATGGGCGTACCAATCTCCTTCTTTGGTGCCTTTCTTTTCTTT
>PBUF01000066.1 GCA_002727775.1 Gammaproteobacteria bacterium | reverse complement strand
TCAGCGGAGAGGAATTTATCTAAATTAGAAGATCTCTTGGAAAAAACAGGAGTCGGTCACATTTCGACCATATCAGGNCGTTTTTTTGCTATGGATCGTGATCAGCGCTGGGATCGNGTGGAGCTAGCCTTTAGAGCGATCGCCNTAGGAGAAAGTNCNATNCANGCNANTTCAGCNAAAGANGCNTTANTGANAGCCTATGATCGNGGCGAAAGTGANGAGTTNGTTAGNCCGACGGTAATAANACAAAANGAGGNTATTGAGCAANNNATTAAACCCAGTGATTCGATNCTATTTATGAATTTCAGGGCTGACCGNGCNCGAGAAATCTCAAGGAGTCTNACCGATGAAACCTTTNCACATTTTAATCGCANCAANTACCAAGTACCTGCAGAGGCCGNNACCCTAACTCGGTATGCAGAGGACATTAATCTACCTGTNATTTTTGACCGNGAGAGTCATANGAATACCTTNGGCGAATACCTCAGTAATCTAAATATGTCTCAACTNAGAATTGCGGAAACGGAAAAATACGCACACGTGACTTTCTTTTTNTCCGGCGGGGAGGAGAACCCTTTTACCGGAGAGAAAAGAGTACTCATTCCTTCTCCCAAAGTAGAGACCTATGANCTCCAACCTCAAATGAGTGCTCCAGAGATAACAGACAAAATAATAGAATCGATTGAGTCTCGAGAGTTTGACTTGATCATTGCTAANTACGCNAACGGAGACATGGTAGGGCACACCGGCAAGCTTGAACCCACGATCAAGGCTGTCGAGNTTCTTGACAAGTGTCTCGGNAAACTAGAANTGTCTTTAACTGAAGACAGCGATCAAATGCTTATNACCTCCGATCATGGAAACGCCGAGCAAATGCGAGACCCAAAGTCCNAGGAGGAACACACAGCCCACACCAATAACTTAGTNCCCCTNGTTTGCGTGAGCAAACAACCCCTAACCACCATTAATAAAAATGGTTCTTTGTCCGACATCGCNCCCACNATATTGAATCTAATGGATATCGACATTCCCAAGGAAATGACCGGACAGCCTCTGTTTGAAAAAAGCTAAACTCATTNGCCATNTTCNCCAATTAAGAAGCTCGTTGGCTAGAGGTTTTGCCATCTTGTTACTTGCCATATCAGTCTTTTCGAGTTACGCAGTAGGTCAATCAAAAAATCAAAGACTCCAAGAAGTTGAAAGAGAGCTACAAGAAATCGAAGTCTGGCTCTCTGAAAATAGTAGGTTAAAGCAAGATTGGCTTAAAGAGCTCAGGCTCGCTGACTTAGAAGTACAAGCAGTAAAGAAGACCATCTCCCAAAGCAATCAGAGACTTCAAAAATCCCNGCAGTCCCTCGAAAAATTGGAAGAAAGAGAAGCAATCCTAAAAAACAAACACANTGATTTATCTCGTTCTNTATTNCAGCACATTAAAAATACCTACAAATTACAAAAAAGCTCACCTCTAAAGAAGTTANTTGAAGGAGAGTCTATCGACCGATTTGATCAGATGATGCGTTTTAACAGCTATATAACTCAAGCCACCCTCGAGCTTCTTAACGATTACGAANATTCATTAAANGACCTNNAAANNAACGAAAAGAAGGCCTTAGATTTAGGCGAANATATCCAAAAAACNATTAAAGAAAAAAATCAGTCATTAANGTCACTCCAAAAACAAGCAAAAGAGCGCCTATCGCTTATCGGTAAAATCGAAGAAGCAAAAAAAGACAAAGAACTTCGCTACCAGCAACTGCGACTGGAAAGAAAAACACTGGAAAAGTTAGTGCAGGAAATTCTCCCGGAGCAGCCGGATGACGAGGAAAGTGATCTTCCAGATTTTGAGACTCCCCTTATCGCTCCTTTGATTGGGAAAATATCAAAACGGTTTGGTGAAAAAAAAGAAGACGATATCTTAGCATCCCAAGGTGTAGAAATTAGCGCGCCAGCAGGCACTCCCGTCCANGCGATTCANACTGGAGAAGTTGTGTTTTCTGATTGGCTTAGAGGTTTTGGTTTGTTGCTAATAGTCGATCACGGGAATAACTATATGAGCCTTTACGGAAACGCCGAAGCATTGTTAAAGACAAAAGGCGATCAAGTAGAAAGCGGTGAACTCATTGCTGAAGCCGGAAATAGCGGTGCTCGAAAGGAATCTGGTATCTATTTTGAAATCAGGCATAAAGGGCAGCCCATAGACCCGGAACCCTGGTTCGCCAGTAAATGAGATGCTCCCTTTTTCTAACGGTACTGACTTTGTTGGTCTATTCCCCTTCCTTATTCTCTCGTCAGCTCGCTATCGTCATTGATGATCTCGGATATAGTTTCGTTAATGGAAANCGTTCAATAGACCTTCCNGGNAAGGTTACCGTTGCGGTCCTCCCTTTTGCTCCCAATTCCGTTGGACTGGCGGAATACGCAACGCGCAAGAATAAAGAAGTGATTATTCATCTGCCGATGCAAGCTAAAAGCGAAACCNACCAAAAAACAGAGAGCCCAACACTCAACGTCGCAATGTCGACAATTCAATATACAATTATTCTTCATACGTCTTTATCACGGTTCCCACAAGCTAAAGGAGTATCAAATCACATGGGCAGTCTACTCACTGAAAGAGAGAACCCCATGAGGCTGGTCTTATCGGCAACAGGCAATCACGGCCTCTATTTTCTCGATTCGAAAACAAGCAACCAATCCATAGCAAAAAAAGTAGCGCATCAGACTGGNGTACCCTACGTTGCCCGAGATTTTTTTCTCGACAATATTAAGAGCGAGAAGAACATGAAGTCCATCATGGCGAGCGCCTTTACTTCGTCAAGAAAAACAGGAGGCGCTGTAATCATTGGTCACCCCTACAAAGGGACGCTNGATTTTCTAGAAAGGGAGCTAAGAAATCTGCCTCCCGATATTAATCTGGTCTTCGCAAGCCAATTAACAACTATCGATCAAGCAGCTGCTGGCCTTCCTTGAAATTTAGTTTCCCCTCATAGATCGCTCGGCCCGTAATTACTCCGAGTAAAAGACTATGGTTTTCTCTAAATATACTCTTCAGCCTTTCTAGATCACTGAGTTCATTTATACCGCCAGAAGCAATCGTTGGTATTCCGCTCTTTTNAGCAATCTCCAGAGTCGATTTGCCATTTACACCACTCATCATCCCNTCGCGTTCGATATCCGTGTAGACTATGCCTGCTAGCGGCAAATCTTTTACCGCAAAAGCCACATCCACAGCCAACTCCTTTTCAACACTAGCCCACCCATGGGTCGCCACTCGGCCCTGTCGAGCATCTAGGCCTAGAAGGATTTGATTGGGAAAAGATGAAGCCANCTCCNCCAGAAAATCTCTGTTTTCAAGCGCTTTTGTACCCAGAACGAGCGCCGAAACGCCCATCGAGATATAAGTTTCTANATGCTCTCGCGTCCTTATACCTCCTCCTACCTGAACAGGTATTTCTTGCATTTCTTCGACAATATCTTTTATCAGTTCCCGGTTTTCCGGCTGTCCCGAAAAAGCCCCATCCAAGTCAACGACGTGCAGTCTGCGACAACCCTCTTGCTTCCAATGTCTCGCCATCGCCACCGGGTCCTCAGAGTAGACGGTACTCTGATTCATATCGCCTTGTTTTAATCGGACGCACTGACCATTCTTAAGATCAATTGCCGGTATTAAAATCACTACAAAGTACCCTTCGTGGACGGTATGTGTCCTAGATTTTTTTCGTCAACAGATAAGGCCATTCTCAAGGCCCTGCCAAATCCTTTAAACAGCGTTTCCGCTTGGTGATGAGCATTAGCGCCTTTTAAATTGTCCAAATGAAGGGTTAACATCCCGTGGTTGACCAACCCCTGAAAAAATTCCCTGAGCAGATCAAGATCAAAGTCACCCACCCTGGACCTCACGTACTCAACTTCGTAGAAGAGACCTGGTCGTCCCGATAAGTCGACAACCACTCTGGACAACGCCTCATCCAAAGGCACATAGGCGTGACCGTAACGAAAAATTCCAGACTTATCGCCAGCCGCTTTAGCTAGAGCCTGGCCAAAGACTATGCCCACATCTTCTACCGTGTGGTGCGCATCTACTTCAATATCTCCCTGAGCAACAATCTCTAAATCTAACATCCCATGCTTAGAGATTTGGGTCAGCATATGTTCAAAAAAAGGGATGCCCGTTTCTATTTTAGAAACTCCCGTTCCATCTAGGTCCAACTTTAATTGAATTTGTGTCTCGGAGGTGTCTCTCTCGATGCTCGCTGTTCTATTTGATTCGGTCATCGGCAATGGTGCTCTGCTAAGAATTGAAGTTCTTCGAGAAAATATCTCGAACACATAGTTTACAGAAGATCCATTAAACTGCCATGAGGCAAGAATTTATTGCTCGTGTTTTCCTTAATCCAACGGTTTGTCTCCGATTTAAACTGACCTCGATTTTTTAATTCCCTGACAAAAAGAATCACCGGAGATTTGTCTTCTGCAATCCACTGAGGATATTGCGACTCTCCCAAAGTAAACAAGCAGATTAAAGTCTCAAGTGTTGCTGACTCCAATAGTGTTGCTTTGTTTGCCCAATCTTTATGCTTTACTAAAGTGGCATAACGCTGTTGATCAGCGTTAGACAAATTCACTTTTTTTTNGTCTTCAACTAAAGCGCACAATCGATGAATTAGTTCATCACTCAAATCTTCTTCGATACTGGCAGGATCAAACTCACCAACACTCATNAAACCTCCTCTCAAACTCTTGCTATGTAAGTCGTTGCGACAGATTCTGTTAAAGTAACCGAAATTAGGTTTCAGAGTAATATTCAATCTTGGACTGGTTTGCTAACCNACTCATCAAGTGGCACGAGGCCCATGGGAGAAAAAACCTTCCTTGGCAGAGGGACATAACCCCATATCGGGTATGGCTATCCGAAATCATGCTTCAACAAACACAGGTAACCACCGTCATNCCNTATTTTGAAAGGTTCCTGAATAGATTTCCAGACATNGAAGAGCTTTCCAAATCTGACTTAAACGAGGTTCTAGGGTTGTGGTCCGGATTGGGTTATTACGCAAGGGCCAGGAATATTCATAAAACAGCNAGGCTAATCGTTTCCGAGTTNGNCTCTAGATTTCCGCATAATTTAGACCTTCTAATGCAGCTGCCCGGCATAGGGAGATCAACAGCTGGAGCGATACTATCTATATCGATGAACNTTCCTNCNCCCATATTAGATGGCAATGTNAAAAGAGTATTAACAAGGTTNCACACTATTAAAGGNTANCCAGAACAATCCAAAATAAAAAAAAGGTTATGGGAAGTCGCGGGGAGCCACACACCGAACACACAGTTTCAAAAATATACTCAAGCNATAATGGATCTAGGAGCGACCTTGTGTTCTCGCACCATACCCAGGTGTGAAGCCTGTCCAATCAACTCCAAATGCGGNGCCTTTAAAGAAGACGACATTGAAACCTATCCCGGAAANAAACCAAAAAAAATCAAACCTATTCGATCCACTCGTTTCTTCATTTTTTACGATGATAGTGGCGGTATTTTAATCGAGCAAAGAAAGAGCGAAGGGGTCTGGCAGGGCCTCTGGGGGGGCCTTCAAAGAGAAACACAAACAGACCCCAACGAGGTTCTCTCGGAAATTGGAATCAGCCCACAAAGAATTCTATCGATAGAGTTTGGAGATAAATTTCGACACACTTTTAGTCATTATCATCTAGATATTGAGCCGGTTTTCGTTTCGGTGAAGCNCGAGCTTGATAAATTCGAAAGCGCCTCCTTAATCTGGACATCGCTAGAAAGCTTACTTAACAAACAAGAGCTAGGCATATCTAGGGCAGATCAATTAGTATTCGAATCTTTAAACAAACCAGCAGAAAAATGAATAGTCGGGTCGTAGATTGCTTGAAACACCAACAAAAACTGAAGGGCCTCGACAAGCCTCCCTTCCCNGGTGAGGACGGAGAGGCGATTTACAATAATATTTCTCAGNAGGCGTGGGAAGAATGGCTTACTTTCCAAACCATGTTAATTAACGAAAAACANCTTTCACTTCTAGANCCCGATGTACGCAAGTACCTGCGAGCACAGATGTGGCATTTTTTTAATAATGAAGAAGTNGATTCGATTGAAGGCTTCGAGCCAGAATCATAGAACCAAGTTTTTTNATCGGTCTCGCTAGCTACTGCCGAGTTAGTGAGGCAAAATAGCCGCGTGGCCAGATAGCTCAGTCGGTAGAGCAGTGGACTGAAAATCCTCGTGTCGGCAGTTCGATTCTGCCTCTGGCCACCACTTTTATCACTTNNATCAGTTCAGGCTTCAATAATGTGGTGGCACTTCGTGTTCAGCTGATGCTTGGGGTATATTTTCTTTATAGCTTTTAATTAACGCTTTGAGCGTTCGATCTATTTCTTTTAGTTTTTCTTGTTGAATAAATAACTCACTACTCAGCGATGAAATAGTGTGCTCCTGAAAGGTCACCACACTCTCCAGTTCGCTGATTCGGTTTTCTAGCCTATCCNCACTCATTCAGCCAATCTCCAAATTGATGAAGTCCGTCTTTTTATTCGATGCAAAGAGTAACCCAAATACTAAGACTGATGCGAAGTTCTAATTCAATAATCTAAAAATATGACTGAACTTGAGAATAACTTCTTTTCTCTCTCTACCCGGATAAAGAGCTTCGTTGTCAGTCTCGTTGTATACGAGAAACAAACCNGAGTTCGCAGATCGAAGCCATGAGAATCTCACATTCGTTGAAATCACGTCATCTCTATCGTTGTGCTGAAAAAAAGCCTGTACCGAAATTTTCGGGGTGAAAGAGTAGGACAGTTTCAACTGAGAGAGATTAAGATTAAATGCTCCACCAGGTACTTCTATATTATTGTGGTTGATCGAAAAGCTCGCTTTAAATTGATCGCCAACTCGATACTCCAGTTTTGGAGCAAAGGTGATCCTATCACCACCAAAGAACCCTCCCGCAACAAATTGCAATCCAAAATTCAAAGGCGCGCTCTTGTCCGAAGACGCGTAGATAGTCAGCTCTTCATGATCATATTCTCCAGGGGTGATTGAGATGCCGTCCACAATATTNAAGGCGTCAATTACTGTTTCGTGGGTGAAATTGATGGCTTTCGATAGGCTGGCTCCGTTCTTCCAGATAATTACACTGTCAACATGGATTCTGCCGGATTCGTAAATACCATCGAAATTCCAGTATCCCGCATAATTCGCGTGTGGTCTCAACTCAAGCAGTTTGTCAGATTCCTTTAGGCGTACCCTTCGTCCACCATACAAACTGATCTGCCGATAATTTTTCCTGGATAGAAAACCTACCTCAGGGTTAAAACCTCCACCCACCTCGGCGTATTTTGCATTGTAGGACCAAACTTGGCCGTCAAATGCGCCAGANAAACGCATAGCATGNTCATGGCGGCTTATTCCCTCCGTCTGGGTTTTAGCGACAAACCCTTTGAGCGTAACGTTCTCACCAATTCCCCAAACACCATCAACAGCGTAAGTTTGATTGTCGTCGATACCCGCCTCTTTATTAACGACCAGCATTCCTAATGAGGATCTGTTGTCCATCTCCTGATTAAGTCGCACAACCGTAAAGTCCATTTCAGGCGCCAGATCCAATACTTCCTCCGAGCGCATCTGCAAAAATCCTATATTTGTGGCATCGCCGAGTCGACCGGAAACTCTAAGACCTCCAGCAATTGGTAGCTGATCTCCCCCCGCACCGATTCCAATACGACGACTAAAGAACAGGTCAATTTCACGCGGATCACCAACGGAGAACAAACCTGCATTTTCAAGAAAAAACGGCCGCTTTTCTGGAAAAAACAAACTGAAACGATCGAGATTGACCTGTTGTTGATCAACCTCAACCTGAGCGAAATCTGTATTGTAGGTCGCATCCATTGTCAGGCTTGGCGTTATTGAGTACTTCAGATCAAAGCCCGCTTCTTCGGTATTAACCCTTTCGGTAAATGGGCCACCCGAATCACTCTTTCCCAGGAGATATGGCGTAAAACTCAAGTTTCTTTGCCGCGGCACTCGTACTCCTTTCAAGGCACCGGCCAAAGATAATCGGTTTAATCCATGTTGAACCGGGAGTGGTGACCAGAATGCTACTTCATTCGTTCGACGAATATTTCGTTGAAAATTGATGTTCCACTCCTGTGTCTCGTCAGATCTATATCGGAGAGACTTAAATGGAATTTCGAATTCAGCCGACCAGCCTTTATCATGAACTCTGCTGACCACCCGCCAAGTAGTATCCCAGTTGGTATTAAAGCCACGGGAGCCAAATCGGCTCATCTCAGTCGTTGCTATCTGACCATCAAACTCAACTCCCGACGGATTGGTTCCAAATACGAAACCGTCTTGCTCGCTCTGGAAGGTATCTATAACAAAGCGAAAACTATCCTCTTCGTCGAGGTCAGAGTCTCTTTTGTTGCTTGCGGAAATGATGCTCTCAGGGTTTTCATCGTAGCAAATGACTCCGACGTACAGGTTATCCGAGGTATAACCCACAAAGACTTCGGTTCGTTGTGAAGCGGGCGCACCTTCGACCGGTTTTACCTGAATAAAGTTGGTCATCGGTTTAGCAATCTTCCAAACCGATTCCTCAAGAATTCGGCCGTCCAGGACAGGTTTATCCTTCAACGAGTATGCTGCCCCAGATACCTTGGCAAAGGATGAATCAGCCGAGTAAAGAAGACATAAAAAAGAAAAAAAGAAAAAACTAGTCCGCAAGAAGCCATCCTCAAAAAACAGAATGAACATGCCAATTAAAGTCGATCAAGCGACATCAACGGCGCACTTTTAATTTAGAGCAGGCGCTAAAGGCTCATATGATCTCATCAGGACAAACAAACATCAAAGTAACAAAGCAGTCGATTAAGCCAAGAATCTTTTGGCAATCTTTCATATCTCTCTTAACAAAGACTTTACCGCGTATTCGAGAGATCGCTATGTTAATGTTTCCTAGGCAAATAAAGGACAAAACTTAGCTGCCAAAATAAACCTAAGACAGGAAGAATGTATGAAAACTCGTATCACTTATTGCGTTCAGTGAAATTATGAACCAATGGCAGTCAGTTTGGCTGAAAAATTAAAAACTTCTCTAAAACTAGAGACCGATTTAATCAAAGGTAGCAATGGAATATTCGATGTTGAACTAGATGGAAAGCTCGTTTATTCGAAAAGGGAGACGGGTGAATTTCCAGACGAAGAATCTCTAATTCAGAAAATCAGGTCAGATCATTCGATAGGATAACGCCACGGAGTAGTTGGCTGTTCAGCTTCTTGATCGATCACCCATAAAGGCATCGCTATCTCATCGCCCATTTGCTTGAAGGTGACCTTAACCCGGGTACCTATACCCACTTTTTTTACCGTCTCCTTCGTAGCAAGGCTTCCATCGAGTTCGGCAAGATTACCTTGCAACCTAAGTCCATCGTACGGATTAGGTATATCTTTCTGTTCATCCAGCTCTACTAGCAGCAGGTGGTAAGGCAAATGCGATCTAAACGCGCCTTGTATCGCGTGATGAACTTCGCCGTAAGAGTAAACCGTCCCTCTACCCTCGACCGGTCTCCACTCCATCCGTTCAGATGCGCAGAAAGGGCATGCGGACGTAGGAGGGAGCCGCTTTAAACGGCAGTCTAAGCACTCTTGAGCCCTGAGCTCATTCTGCCCACAGTATCGATAAAATGTCTGATTATCTTTATCAAGGTCATCAATCAGTACAGGCATTCCAAGATACTCACCACTTAAACTCATAACTAAGTGCCCCTCGCCATTACCATCGCTGAGCCCATCCCTGGGGTGCCCCAACCCAAGTTAGCAGTAAGCTCGACGTCCTTGACCTGTCGACAGCCTCCTTCACTGTAATCATAACTATGCTGAACGACGCCATTGGCGTCTCTCGGACAATAGTCATCGACGTCATGACGCAGTTGCCTAACGTTCTCAATAACCATGTTAATCCCATGGGTATAGCCTTCACACAAATGCCCGCCACTCGTATTATTGGGGCGCTCACCTCCAAGTCGGATGATGCCAGAACTCACGTAATCTCCACCTTCACCTTTTTTACAAAAACCATAGTCCTCGAGCTGCAACATGGTAGTAAACGTAAAGGCATCATAAGAACCAGTCACGTCTATATCCTCGGGACCCACCCCTGCATTTGGCCACAACAAATCTTTCGCATAATGACCAGCGACGGTTGAGATAGGTCCTGACTGATAGTGCATATCGGATCTGGGCTTCATACAGCGACCTACCACAGCCTGTATTACAGCAGGCACATGTTTACAATCTTTAGCTCGATCAGTGCTGGTTACCACTATCGCCGTGCCATTGTCGGTTTCCACACAACAATCGAGCAGATGCAGAGGTTTGACGATCATTCTGCTAGCAAGCACATCATCAACACTGACCCGCTTTTTATAAAACGCCTTGGGATTATTTGAGGCATGTTCCGAATGGATACTTTTTACACTTGCCACCTGTTCTGGAGTGGTACCATAATCGTACATGTGTCTCATAAACGTATGGCAAAACATTTGTCCGGCGCTCATCAAGCCAATTCCCCGGGTAAATAAGCCGTCACCCGATAAAGACGATTGTCCGCCACGACCAGTGCCGCCTATTCTGACCTGGCTAAAACCATTCATAGCGCGATAAATAACGACTGTCTTACACATCCCTGCTTCGATCACTCCGATCGCGATTCCGACCAAAGCCTCAATGCTGGATCCACCACCATACACATCCATATGAAAATTCAACCGCATGCCCAAATCGCCAGCTATCGTCGGGGATGGCGTAGAGTCGTTAAAGCTGTAGGAGAGCATCCCGTCGACATCTGACATAGTGAGTCCTGCATCCTCAACCGCAGCACGAACCGCCCTGGTGCCGAGCACACGGGTAGTCACACCAGAACCTCTGGTATAACCAGTTTCGCCGACTCCCACGATCGAGTACTTGCCTCTAAGGTATTTTTCCGTTGAAGAATTTATCTCTTGCACCATCTAAGTTCCTTCGAAAAAGATTCTGTTCACAAACAGAAGTTGCCCGGTGTGTACCGTATCCACGGCCCATCGAATTATTACGAGATAACAAATCCCTCATAATGATTTTGCACAATCGCATCACACCTAGATTTGTATTGGGGGAACCCGCCTACATAGGGCATAAATATCCTCGGCTTCCCAGGAATATTGGCGCCTAGGTACCACGAATTGCAGCTCGGTGCTGTATACATCGTACCCTCCGCGACTTCATTCACGTGGGCTATCCAATCCTGCTCGGCCGCATTTGTAGGTTCGATTGAAGAAAACCCATTACTATCTAAGTAATCGATGCAGTCCGCAATCCAGTTAACATGCTGCTCGATCGCGACTAACATGTTGCAGAGAACCGAAGGACTTCCCGGCCCAGTCACGGTAAATAAATTAGGAAAGCCCGCGATTTGTAGTCCAAGATAGGCTTCAGGCCCAAATTGCCATTTTTCTTTGAGGGTTTTGCCTTGTCTTCCGATG
Source organism: Gammaproteobacteria bacterium (assembly GCA_002727775.1). Lineage (GTDB taxonomy): Bacteria > Pseudomonadota > Gammaproteobacteria > Pseudomonadales > Azotimanducaceae > UBA4421. Next base: position 75 of record PBUF01000066.1, on the reverse strand, counting down.
ATATTCGACTTGAGCAAAGCTCCTGTCATCGCGTCAAACCCTGTCGCATAAATAATAACGTCCAATTCTTGCTCG
>PBUF01000065.1 GCA_002727775.1 Gammaproteobacteria bacterium | reverse complement strand
TAAATCTTTCATGTTTAGTGTCTTCGTCAGTTCGCTGGTTACTTAATTGCAGCAGCCCGTTCCAGAGTCGGGCCACTGCAAAAAAAGCTAGGGTGTTTTGGTTGGAGTTAAACCCGTTCGATAATGATCGCCGGGGCCATTCCTCCTCCAGCGCACATCGTAATTAAGGCGAACTGACCGTCGCTACGTTCGAGTTCGTCGAGCGCGGTGCCTATTAGCATAGCCCCGGTTGCGCCGATAGGATGTCCTAGAGCCATGGCCCCGCCGTTTATGTTGACCTTGCTGCGGTCTAAATCCAAATCACGTTGAAATTTTTCGGAGACTACAGCAAAAGCCTCGTTTACCTCAAAAACGTCGATATCGTCGATTGTAAGGCCTGCTTTTTGTAAAACCTTGCGGGCTGCTGGTACAGGCGCGTTTAGCATAAGCGTAGGACAGTCCCCCATATTCGCGCAGGCGACTACACGAGCCCTAGCCTTAAGACCGTTGGATTTAGCGTAGTCAGGGTTAGCCCATAAAATAGCCGCCGATCCGTCTACCACGCCAGAAGAGTTACCTGCATGGTGCACGTGTTCGATATCAAGGTCCTGATATTTTTGATTAATAAGCTCACGAAAGGTTTTTGAACCCTCTGTGTGTCGATAATCAGCTATTTGGGGGAAGCTTGGAGTCAGGGCGGATAAAGATTCGATGGTCGTCCCTGGACGTGGAAATTCCTCTCTATCAAGCGCGACTGAACCGTCGAGATTGTGGACGGTTACTAAACTACCGCTAAATCGATCTTCTTCAATAGCTTGTTGAGCTCTGCTTTGAGATAGTTCAGCCAGCTCATCGAGGGTCTGTCTGGAGATGCCCTCTAGTGTGGCGATGGCATCAGCACAAACTCCCTGGTGTGCCTGTGGGTGAATTTCCTGTAAATGCGGATTATTAGCACCCATGGGTAGCACGCCTTTTTTGGGTAAAGACATCATCTCTGTACCGCCTGAGATGACTAGATCTTCCATCCCGGACATGACAGATGAAGCGGCTATATTAGCGCTCGTGATACCAGATCCGCAAAACCGGTCAAGCGTGACGCCGCTAGCTTTGATGTCATAGCCCGCATCAAGAGCAGACATTCTTCCAAGGTCACCTCCTTGCTCGCATACTTGAGAGCTTGTTCCCCATATGACGTCGTCAACTTCTGAGGTATCGATCCCCGTTCGGTCTGCCAAAGCGCTCAATACAGTTGAGCCCAGATGTTGCGGATGAAGGTGTGACAGAGCTCCTTTGCCTGCTTTACCAATGCCGCGTGGAGTTCTGCAGGTGTCAATAATCAATGCTTCGCCCATGTTTGTTCTCCCAAAATAGATTAGTTGTAATAATTTGATGGTAATTATAGCCGTGAAAAGTGAGTAGGGTCAGAATAATGTTAGTTGACTTTTTGCTCGTACTACAAAGCCAGCTAAAATTGAGTGAGGTCTTATGTTAAGGAAACAAGATCCAACGACTGACCGTCTCTAGGTTTATTGAAGAGATATAAGGATATATGGGTCTGAGGACTCTATAGAAAAAGTTATCTGACATGATCAATATTTACGAAATTATGCAGGTCGCGGTTACCCCNGTNTTTTTATTAGCCGGAATCGGATCACTATTAATATCGATGACGAATCGNCTGGGACGTATTAAGGACCGGATTAGGGTCCTCCAGNGAGCTGTTCTTGATCATGTTGAAATTCAAAAGAGTCCGATTTTTCTANAAGCAATATCTAAATTAACCTGGAGAAGCAGGTTCTGTTACTTTTCAATCAGCTTGGCGGTTTCTAGTGGGCTGTTTGTTTGCATCGTCATCCTCTGTATGTTTATTCAAGGACTGTATGGGCTTGAAATGTCTCAAACGGTAGCCTTCTTGTTTATCTTGTGCATTGCACTTTTGATTTTTTCCTTGGTGTTCCTCGTAATCGAAATTTATATAGCTACGCGTACGATTCACGAGAAAGGCGAGGACGTGGAAGCGCTGATCCATAGACAACAGAGATAGGCAGGTCAAGTACCAACGTGGCAGGCATGCAAAGTGCTTGTGAGCGCANGTGCGCATTTTTGATAAACGAAAAATTAGCCCCGTCTTTTTTGTAAAAAGGACACGCGCTCCTATTGGGGTGAGATCTTGAAGCTTGCGATTCTGTCGCCGTGAGCTGTTCCAAGCCAAACATTCTCTCCAACTGGGGTGGCTACCGTCGCAAACCCAAAAGTGCTGCTCTCAAAAGACCAGGTTTTTAGCTCGTTAAGGTCCGAATCAAATTTGTGGATTGAAAAGGGCAGAAAGCAATTTGTAGTCTCAGGAGGACATTTTTCAAAAAAATCCGTCAGGCTCATGTCATGCTTTGCCGCCCAAAGAGAACCATTAGATAACGTTAAGTTATCGGCCCTTCCGCCTGTGTGAACGGCTAACGTTTGTGCTGATTTTAGGTCGAATTTTATTGTTTTTCCTGAAAACCAATAGTTTACGAACAAGGTGGATTCGTCGGGGGTAATCACTATGCCGTTGGGGAAACCTCCGGATGTGCCCTGCAATGCGCTAAACCCTTCTTCTGAGCTCCAAAACCACACTTGTCCAGAATCTTTGCCAGCCGCTCCGGCATCGAGTAATTCGTCAAATGGAGTTTTGGCGTTATACATCTCGGTAGCGTAAAAACCGCCGTCAGCTGTCAGTGCCACGTCGTTAAACATAGGCTGACGTCTTCCTTCCTCCAGAACAGGCGACTCTACGCAGCCTCTCCAGACCAAATTCCAGCTAGTGTCTGTTTGAATTAGTTCAAAAAACTCTATTGTTTCCTTTGGTAGATGATTAGTGACCGCCACCATTTTGGCGCCGTCAGCTCGCTCAATAAGGTCCATTCCGTGAGTTGAAAAGTCGGTGCTGGTTCTTGTACAGCTTGGGTCACCCCACGAATTAGACTCGAGCAACACATTAACTGGTTCTTTATCCATCGTTGATAAATCGATGATCATCATTTCATTGATGTAAGAGTCTGGTAATCCTCCGAATCCTGTTGCCAATAGAAAACGGCCATCAGGAGTGGCTACTAGGTCCTCGGCGTTTTTATAGCCGCACCATGCTGTGAGCCAACTGTCCTCTGAGCAAGGTTCGATTGCTTGAAGAGAAGTTTCTTGTGAGGAGGAGGTTTGCTCTTCTGAGCAGCCTTGGAGAAAAACCGCTGCAAAAATTGAGGTAAACAAAAAGAGCCTTTTAAATTTATTCTTATTCATGGTCTCCACTTTTTTCAGGTTATCGGGATACGGGATTACATTAATACGAATATTAGTATTTTGGGAAGCGGTTAATAGAGTACGAATGTGGTGGCGTNNAAGACAAGGAAGGCATTAAGAAAAAAGAAAGAGAGNTATTGTAGTGCTCGCTGATGCAGCCAAATGTTTAAGATCAAGAGTGTTATTTTTAATGTTGTTCTTGGATCTTATAATCTAACTTTATTCCTAAGAGGGCATGTCGTGAAATATTTTGGATACTTTATCGCCGGGATTCTAGCCCTGCTATTGATGGGTGTTGTAGGGTTTTGGGTAGGTGCTCAAGTGTCGCTCGATCGCTCTTATGCGCATAGTAAAAGAACGGCTCAGTTGCCTTTTTTCGATTCGGGTTCCAAGGAAGGATTGGTTCAGATAAGGACTGATCGGGGAGATTTTCGTGCGAGAGCGGCTGGCTTTGAAGGGCAAGAGAAACAACCTCTGGTGGTTCTGCTGCATGGTTTTCCGGTCACGTCAGCGATGTGGCTAGATCTCATTCCTGTGCTCGCAGAAGCGGGCTATAGAGTGGTCGCTTTTGATCAACGCGGTTACAGCCCTCAGACTAGGCCCGAGACGATTGACCAATATGTCGTGTCTGAGTTAGTAAATGATGTTTTTGCNGTGGCTGATGCAGTTGGGGGAGAGCGTTTTCATCTTGTGGGTCATGATTGGGGCGCAGGCGTAGGGTGGGGCGTGGTTCTTGCGCAACCAGATAGAGTTCTCAGTTGGACTCCGCTATCGATTGCTCACCCTGCCGCATTTGGAGCCGCTCTTCAAAATGACCCAGATCAGCAGTCCAGGAGCAGTTACTTTGCTTTATTCGTGACTCCAGGAGTGCCCGAGACGCTGTTTACCTTTAATAACCTTTGGTTATTAAAAAGCGCCTACGGAGAAATGCGAGCAGAGAAAGTGGATGAATATGTGAGCGTTTTCAGTGAGCCTGGCGCTTTGACTGCTGGTCTCAACTGGTACCGTGCTAGTTTTGGGGGTGACTCATCCGGCACTGAAGTCCAAGAGAATGATGTGAAGGTGCCCACGCTTTTTATTTGGGGAAATCAGGATGAGGCGGTCGGACGCCTTGGTACTGAGCTGATGTCAGAATACATGAAAGGTCCGTACTCGATTATTGAGTTGAACGCAGGACACTGGCTTCTCAGCGAAAGCCCAGAGCAGGTCATACCGCCTATAGTTTCTCATATTCGAGCTAATTCAAATCTGTAACTGATCCTTTCCCATTGGAGAAACAGGAATAAACTAGGAGCGCAGCGACTAGGGCCTCCAAAAAAGGTGATTTCCCATTCTCGGTATTTGGTCTTGAACGCTTCAATTTTCTAAAGACTTTGAAATTCGGGTAGACTATNCACTCATTTCAAATGGGGAGTAGTAAGTGCAGTTTGATGATGTTCTCCTCGGACGTCGCAGTATTCGAGGTTATAAACCAGACCCCGTCCCGAAATCGCTAATAAAAGAAGTGCTGACTTTGGCAATGCGCTCGCCTTCATCGATGAACACACAGCCATGGAATTTCACCATAGTTACCGGGAAGACCTTGGATCTTATTCGAGCAGGTAACACCGAGCGCAACCTCGCAGGGGTGCCTCACTCTCGTGAGTTTCGGATAGGACAGCCTTTTGCAGGACAACATCGCGATCGTCAGGTTGGAGTTGCTAAGCAATTGTTTGCTGCGATGGGGATCGAAAGAGAAGACAAGGAAGGCCGCCAAGATTGGGTGTTGCGCGGTTTTCGACAATTTGATGCGCCAGTTTGCGTAATAATTACATACGATAGAGAGCTAGCTGACAGTGATGATACTGCCTTTGATTGTGGTGCGGTTACGACAGCGCTTGTTAATGCTGCATGGTCGCGCGGCTTGGGCGCGGTGATCAATAGCCAGGGTATCATGCAGTCACCGGTTGTACGCGAACATGCACGTATTTCAGATGATCAGGTTATTATGAAGGCCGTTGCTCTTGGTTGGCCTGATGATGATTTTCCGGCAAACGCGGTTGTCTCTGAGCGAAAAACTGTTGAAGAAGCGACTTCTTTCTTAGGTTTTGACGACTGATCAAAAGATATGAACTTCTATAGAGCGTGACTTCGGTCCGGCGAGGTTTTTGCGTGGTCTGGCAGCTCACAAATGCGCTTCATTTTGATTATCCCCATGCCTGGGTACTCCCAATGGTATTTTCCGTTTTCGATATAACGTTTGACCACGGTCGGTCCGCCGAATAGTTTTTGATGCAACTGGTTGTCCTTCCAAACAGCCGTGGCTTGCGAGGTCCGAAGNCANAANAGAAAAGGGCCTATCTGCCTTGGTGCGACGTCGTTGGATAGTGTATCTGAGGAATGGTCGTGAATGAGNCCGTGAGCGGTCACTACCACTCGATCGCCACACTGCTCNACGCGTTCGACATGATCAGGAAGACGAGGGTCGATGCTTTGCCAGAGCCCTCTAATGTCNTGAGCGTTCTTTGGTAAGGATTCGGTGCACCCTTCTAAAATGGGTCGCGGAAAGACTGTATACCCGCATCCTGGCGTAAATGCCTGAGGAATGTCTCTCGCAAGCATTCCAGAGTCATCAAGATCAGGCAGTTTGCAGTAGTCGATTTCTGTGCCATCGCCATCGAAAACGCTGGGTGAAGTGGTATCGACGGGCCGTGGATATAGCCAGGCGAGTAAGAATAAAACGACAGGCAGTGAACTNAAAAAAATAACTCCNGTCAGCAGCTTACGCATGAAATATCCCTTTTGATTAGCTAGCAACATCGCCTGGCGAGGAAAGGTAGGAGGTCNTTACTGTCNAAAAGGTTNTGTTGGCTGGTAGTGATATNTTCACNGCNGAGACTTTTATGNTTGGGGTTTGAATCGTGCGAATGGACCCGCAAGATCGGCTTCGACGATGGGCCTGTAGCTGGGTAAGCCATGAACGCGCTCTATGTAATTTGCCATTGCCGGCCAGCGGACTCGGTCTATCGTCTCGCCCGCTAGGGCGAAGTTAACAAAGGGGCTTGTCAGTGCGATGTCGGCTAATGAAAAACTACTGCCCACCATGAAGTCATCGTCTCCAAGACAACTCGTTAAATAGTCCAGCACTTTCGGTAGGGCTACTTCCAATAGGTGCTCGACTGCAACGCTATCGGTCTTCTGTTTCAATACGTTTGGCCGGACCACTCTCTGGAAGAATACAGCTGCTACGGTTTCACCGAGTTTCGTGTCAGCGTATTCTTCGAACCAAAGCG
>PBUF01000064.1 GCA_002727775.1 Gammaproteobacteria bacterium | reverse complement strand
GTTAGTTGCGCACCCTAGAGGCAGCTCATGCATTGTCGTTTTTCCAGTCAAATGATCGACACGAGCGATCGCATTAAACAAACCAGCTTTTTCCTTGGGTCTNGAGTCGCACGCCATGTAACCAAATCGATATTGCAAGCCGGCAAAGCGTTCATCCAACCTGGGAAACTCACACTTACGATCATCAAGTAACTCTNCGTCATAGGTTTCTGTCTCGCTCCCAAGATCCAAAGTCCAACGAGTCAATTGAGCAAATGATTTAGCAGGATCCCCTGGCCTGCCATCGGCAAATGGAAACATCGGCGCCTGCCCAAACTGACAGACATCGCAGGTAATTAAGTCTTCCTTTGCATAAGCGTTCATTGGATGAAAAACAAAAGCAGCATCACTAGTAAACCATCTCAAATCATCCACGGAACCAGNCCTGGGCATNACGCCCACGTGAGAGCCCTTCTCAGGCTCCCANGCATAGACAGGCAACCCCTTCATCGCCCGATCGATTGAACCTGTTAGCGGCATGATCGGGAAAATCACGTAATCGCGAGTAGTAATAAAATCATGGACCATAGCAGGGAAAGGAGCTTCAAAAAATTCAGAACGGGTCAGCCGCCCATCATTATCTACGACATGAAAACTCATCTTTTCAGAGAGNGCNCCATCCACATTGTAACCAAAAAACAACATTTCACCTGTCTCGGGATCAATTTTGGGGTGTGCCGTCATGGGGCCCTTCAACCGGTCAGAGAAACTACANGGACCAATCGACTCCAGCGTGTANGGGTCTANTTCAAACGGGGCATGCCCTTCTTCAAGTGCTAATAATTTATTCCCGTGCCAAATAATATTAGTGTTTGCTAATCCGTCTGTTTCGATTCCTTGAACGCTTTCATCTCTATCAAAAGGATTCATAGCACCAAACAACGATCTGCCGGCCTCTCTTTCCTTATTCCANTTGACTGTTCTTACCCATCGATTTTTATAAGATACACGGCCGTTTTCAATTCTAAAGGCGTGGATCATTCCATCGCCAGCAAACCAGTGATAGTTACCCCTAGGNGCGTACTGCGGATTTGGTCCATTCCGATAAAAGATACCGTTTAACGATAAGGGTATTTCACCTTCTACAACTAAATCAGCGACATCGCACTCCATCTGAATGGGCGCATAACCACCCGTAAGCATGGGATGTTCGGGCATTACTTCTGCCATGATCTCTCCTTCAGTAATTTCTATTCAAAGATCTGAGTTGCGGACAATTTTAAATACGTATTTTCACCTTATCCCTTTCAACGTATAAGATCCACGCCAACCGGACAATGATCAGAACCCATCTCCTCTGGCCAAATAAACGCCTTCTTAACCAACTTTGATGCACCTGGAGAGGCAAATACATAATCGATACGCCAACCTACATTATTTTCTCTTGCTCCTCCAAACTGACGCCACCAACTATAATGTCCTTCTTCGCCTAAGTGGCTCTTCCTGAAGGTGTCCACCCACCCTGCTTCTTCCCAACGCGACAGTTCCTGACGCTCCTCCATCAAAAACCCACTGGCCTTTTTGTTCGTCTTCGGCCTGGCTAAATCAATCTCGTGATGAGCTGTATTGTAATCGCCCGCAACATAAACTGGACCCGCTTTACGCTTATCTTCGATGATAGAAAAGATGCGTTTGTAAAAATCGAGTTTATAGGGCACTCGACTATTATCTCGTTCTTTTCCACTGCCATTTGGAAAGTAAATACTAGCTATTGTTAATCTCCCAAAGCTGACACAAATGTATCTCCCTTCGCTATCAAACTCTGGAACGCCTAAGCTTCTCTCCACTCGGGACGGTTCCTTTCTCGAATAGATTGCCACACCACTGTAACCTGGTCTTTCAGCGGGTGAAAAAAAAGTAAACCAGCCTTTCGGATTAGCTACTTTTTCTTCTAACTGATCAGGAAATGCTCGAGTTTCCTGGAGCGCGACGACGTCTGCTTTTGATCGTTCTAGAAACTCCAAAAACCCTTTTTTGGCACAAGCTCTTAAACCATTAACATTCCAACTCACAATCCGCATAAGAATTCGCCAGTATTCATCAATATTTATCCCTAACGTCTCAACAGTATAGCGATCCATCTACCAAGATTTAAAATATCAGCTAACGCCGCAGACACATATGTCAGAGCTGCCGCCCTTAAAATGCGGCTCACTGCATCTTCGTCCGATTTAGACACATAACTCCCTTCACGCAATACTGGGAGTGCTTTAGCAAAACTTGCATCAAACTCAATCGGCAGGGTAACCGCGTGGACCATCATCCTAGCGATAAAACCCGACAGACCAAGCAAAAGCACCAGAGAAAATGGCATCGGATGCCGTGTAATAATGCCTATCACGGGCGACAAAGAGATAATCGCAGCGCTCCAGCGTGCCACCTTATCGGCTACCGGTATCATCTTAGTTCGCGTCGCCAGACGCTTGTCACCCTGCTGGTCCTGGATCGCATGCCCAACTTCGTGGGCAGCAATAGCTACAGCAGTTAGCGATTTAGATTCATAATGCTCTCTGAGTAACCTGACTTTTTTCTCGACGGGATCATAATGATCCCCAAGCTCAGTCACTTCTACCTTCACATCCTTTAACGTAAATCGTTCGATTAAATGCTTTGCCAGCTCTCCACCGGTGCCGGGCATTTCAGGCTTTTCTTTCGAATACCTCTTCATGACAAACTTAACCCACAAAGAGGGGCCGAATATCAAGGCTAGAAGTATCAATAATCCAATGGATAAAAACATAAAACTCGCTAAAAACCGATACCTATAAAATCAGTCCTAGGTAACGAAAAAGCAAGGCTAAAATATCAAAAAAGATAGAAACTAATTTTTGAGCGCCTCATCCAACAGAAAGAGATCTGTTAACAGTGCCCTGACATGAATCGAAGCGTTCAGATTATCGATCAACTGTGAACTGATTCCAGAACGAGCAAGAGTCAATCGCACAATACCCTGCGTTTTTTTAGCATCATCCGACAAAGCTTCTAAAAAACTTTGATATGCGCCAGATTTGTCTTCATCAACCTTAATAGACAACGCTTTGGCTATTTCGCCTAGGTTATCTAGGGCTTCGTTCATAGCATCAAGATGGAGGCGCACATCGTTATTTTGCTGTGCCTCATGAGAAGCTTCATAACCTTGTGCAGCATAAGCCAGCATGTACTCGTAAGCTTTTTCGATCACCTCAATTCTCTGCGCTAACTCGCCGTTATCTAAATCAGTCAAACTAATCTCCTGCCCACTCTTTCTTGTCGTGATGCCTCTCCAATTCTTTATCTGTAATCCATCCTTTCAGCATCGAACGCAGATACATCCATTTTTCTGGGCGCAAAGAGAAGTAAATATGCAGCATNACTGTAGTCACCAAAAANAGCGCCGCAAACCCATGTAAAAAGTAGATCACTCCCCAGGTTTGATCTTCAAAAATATAAATGTTTCTTTCCCAGAGAGGCGTGTCGATCTTAACCATCATCAGCAAACCGGTGACAATCGTCACCAATACCAAAAACGTCACTCCCTGATGCATCAATTTCTGAGCAGGCGAATATTTGCTAGGCTTCAAAACTTTTAAAGAACCGCCGCCGATGTATGATCTCACTATTTTAAGGTCTTTCACTCCAAACCAAATATTTAACAATCGGCCTCGCGGTATCACTCGATAAATGTGAACTAAGAGCAAAAGCATCATAATGATGCCGGCTATCCAGTGGATAGTGACCCATTCGAAATTAATTCCAACAACAGGCAGAAGACCAGTTCCGAGCAAGACCATAATACAAATAGCATTCAACCAGTGTAACCATCTGTCCGGTAGTTTGTGGCGAATTACTACCTGGCCTTGACCCAATATTGGCTTCGGCGTCTCAGAACTCATCTATTAATCGGTATCAGAGGATTTGAACCACATGTAAATCGAATGACCAAGTATAAATGCTAATGCCAGCCCGAAGAACATTGGCAATAAGTCCCAAGAAANCCCTTCNAGAACACGCTGTCCCCATGCATTACTACTATAGCGAACGATTTCCATTGATCAGGCGTCGCGAATCGCTCTCATTACCAGATTTTCCATNAAAGGAATCTTAAAATGATTATGGTTAAGCGGTGTAGCTCCCCGAATNGCAGACTGACCCGCGAGTTTTGCCGTTTCTTCGTCTCTCCTGCTGCCCTTAACAACCGCCTCAACCACATCGAGCCTTTTCGGTACACATTCAACACCACCGCAAGCCACACGCACATCACTAATCGTGCCCCCACTTTCCTTTATAGCTGCCGCAATGTTCACCAAAGCAAAATCCCAAGATTTTCGGTCCGCAACTTTTTCGAAATAAAATTTTGAATCTGCCCAAGTATTTGGAAGACGAATAGTGGTTAAGATTTCATTTTTCTCGAGCACGGTCATCCGCTCAATATCGACATCAGGACCAATAAAAAACTCCTGAGCGGGAACAACCCTCTGCCCATCAGGTCCGGAAATCACCATCTGAGCATCCAATACCACTAGAGCAGGCGCTGTATCCGAGGGAGTAACTGCGACACATCGATCCGCGTTAAACAAACAGTGTTCTCGGTTCATTCCTTCTGGGGTATCTGCATAACACTTGGTGCCTCCAGCGCGATAGCAATCTAGCCCGTCTCGATAATACCAACACCGGGTATCCTGAATTAAGTTACCCCCAATACTGCTCATGTTTCGAATCTGAGGAGTAGCTACGTGGGAGGCCGCTTCTGAGAGAACACTGTACTTTTCTTTTAGGATAGGATTCTCTGCGATCTCAGTTAAGGTGGTTTGAGCACCTATCAAGATCCCATCTTCTATTTCTGTGATACCTTTGAGACTAGTTACGCCGCCTAAATCAATAACAGCAACAGGCCGCTTAACCCGATCCTTGAACCAGTCCAAACTGTCGTTTCCTCCCGANAATAACCAGCCTTCATCGCCATAACGATCTGCCAGAGAAAGGGCAGCATCCAAGTTATCAGGTTGGTACAACTCGAAAGCTTGCATCATATCTTTACGCATAGTCTGCTCTCCTAGTATGTATTTACTTGCAGCGGTTTATGAGATTGCTCTCGACCAGCAACAGCATTCAAGATCATATCTGGCATTACTGGAGAACGCTTAAAATAGTGCCCTCCCAGAGCATCCGAGATGGCGCTAAGCAATGCTGCTGCTGCGCAACCTTGAACTGGTTCCCCGATTCCTCGAGCACCAACCGGATTCATAGGGTCAGCNATNTCTACNGCCCCAGTCGTCATCGTAGAAGGAACATCCAGAATAGTTGGTAGTTTACTTTGATTAAAACCTACTGTGGCTGGGAGACCNATCTGGGGATCGTAAACGTGACGCTCATAACCCGCCAAACCAATCCCGTGGACGGCACCACCTTTGATCTGATGCGCTAACCCCATGGGGTGTAACACAGTACCGCAGTCTGCAATACCAACATAATCGGTAATCTCATACATCCCTGTCTCTAGGTCTACCTCTACTTGCATAAAGCCGCTAGCAAATGCTGGAGCTGTACCTTCCTTGTTTAACGTGTCCTTGGCGACTCCGACTAACCCTGTGCCAGCTAAGCCCGCAACAGAATCTTTGGTCATAGGATTGAGGTCCTCTGGAATCTCTTGCCCGCTGTATTTACCACCCATTTCTATAGCTCGCTGAGCCGCTTGAGCATAAGTAAGGTGCTTCGCTGGATCTTGTTTCGCAAAGACTTTCTCACCCCCGATATCATAATCGTCAGGCCTTCCACCCAGATCATTTGCCGCGATTTCTTTCAATTTATCGATCGCATCCATCGCAGCCACGTAATTGGTTCGAGTCATCGTATATGAAGTGTTACTGCCGAACTGGGCAAGATTCCAGGGTAGGTGTTTGCGGCTATCACCACGAATGACCTTACACGACTCCCAATCACATTTAAGGACTTCAGCCGCGACTCTCGACGTAGCCGTATGAGAATAAGTCCCTAAATTACCCACTCCTGTGTGGATATTTAATTTACCCTCGGGTGTGATAACCACTAATCCATCGAATCCGTTATAACCGGCTTCATGGTAAGCTGAGCCTATCCCAACGCCTATCACTTTAGATCCTTTACGTTGACCAGAGAGCTTCTTACGTTCTTCCCAATTAAATTTTTCCGCCCCTAGCTCCAAGGCTTCCTTCAAATAGGCACTGGTAACCTTGGTCTTCTGCGGACCGTATAACGTTCCATTGTTGGGCGTGTTAATAGTTCTAATGTCTAACCGGCTAATCCCTAACTTCTCGGCTGCTTTATCCAGAAGAGGCTCGACAACACATGCTATCTGATTTTGGCCTGGACCCCGTTGGGGAACCCTCGGCGGAGTGTTGGTGTTGACCGGGATACCTCTGGCGCGCATTGCTTCAGGCGTATACACCATCCAAACAGCATCTGCGGCATAGTAGTAATCATTGAACCCGGTATCAGGCCCATTTTCTTGAACAATATATAAATCGAGTGCGAGGATCCGGCCTTTTTTATCAAAGCCCATCTTGATCCTGCCTTGAAAGCCAGGCCTAGCGCAACCCACGAAATACTCTTCGGCCCTACTTATTCTCATCATAACGGGTCGGCCAATTTTCTTTGATAAATGCGCAGGTATAGCCTGTTCCGTATAAGCGGTTCCCTTGGAACCAAACCCGCCGCCACAATACTCTGCGATAAACACCAAATCTTTAGGCTCTATACCGATATAGCCCGCCAGGAAGGGGACCGGAAATGATTGGCTCTGGCTTGAAGCATGCACAAAACACTTGCCATTCTGCCAATAAGCTAGCGTAGTCCGCGGCTCCATACAGTGGTGAGAAAGACCCTGCGTTACAAACGTATCGTCTGAAACATATTCAGCGTCAGCAAAACCGGCTTCCATATCTCCATAGGACCATTCGTCCTGAGCCGGCCCCATGGGCAACTCGCCCTCCCCCGCGGCGGCAAAATCTCTTGCACTCCACTTGGTTTCCTTGATCACCGGTTTTCCGGCTTCTCTGCCCACCACATTACCCTCTGAACGGGCATTGGGTCCTCCTGGATAAAGACTCTGCAGGGGGTCCACTGTAAAAGGTAGGGGCTCATAGTCTATTCTGATTTTTTCCAGCGCGTCTTGCGCCAAAGTCTCGTTTTCTGCTGCCAACGCTAGAATCGGCTCGCCCACGTAATTCGGTTCGTTCGTCAGGATTGGCTTGTTCGGCGCGTCAACAGATGGCAAATCGTCCGCCGTTAAAATCCCGATCACGCCCGGCATACTCAGCGCCTCCGATGCGTCAATATTTTTTACTTTGGCGTGAGGCATGGGCGAAGTTAACAGCCTCGCAAAGACCATTCCTTCGACTCTGAAATCTTCAGAGTATTTTGCTTTACCGGTTACCTTTGCTACTACATCAGGTGGAGTGAAATCTTTACCGATCAGTTTATACGACATCTCAAACCTCCCTAGCGGCGCGCATTACGCCATTCAAATAGTGATCATAGGCCCCGCACCGACATAAATTACCCGATAAGGCTTGGCGGGCCTCCTCCCTGGTCGGATTTGGATTGACATTTAACAAGGCAACTGCCGACATGACCTGCCCTGGTGTACAAAACCCACATTGAGGCCCCAATTCATCTACAAATGCCTGCTGCACGGGGTGGAGACTTCCATCAGGAGCCTGTAAGCCCTCTACAGTGGTGATTTTCCTACCTCTGACATTGTGAGTTAACGTTGAGCACGCGTAGACAGGGACCTCATCAACGAGAATAGTACAAGCACCGCACTCACCCCGATCGCAGCCCAATTTAGTCCCAGTCAAACCCAACTTTAATCTGAGGGTATTTGCCAAGGTTTCTTGAGGAAGAACATCGACTCTGCGATCTTTTCCATTAACGTTAATTGAAATTAGACGCTCTACTCCGCCTGTCTGAACCCCAGAACCGGGTCCGCAACCAACCAGCATAGACCCAGCAGAGACCGCTACACCGGAAGCAATTACGCTTTTAATCAATTCTCTGCGAGATAGGCTAAAACTATGATTCGTACCATTAGGATCAAAATTTTCGACGGTCATACTCCCCCCAATACGCTATTCGAACAGCCCTTTTGGGCCGATGTTCATTTTAATTTGGGAGATTCAAAGAAAGACTTCTCTGAATACTCGTTCACACCACCCTTAATCCTACATTAGCAGTCTCTAACTCGCTATACAGTCAAAAGCAAATTTTGTTAATAGCCGGTGCTTTCTCCAGGTTCAACAATTGAACCTTTAGCCTCGGCTAATTCTTTGGAAGCTGTGCGCATCATAAAGGCAGTCTCAGAACCCAGCATCACCATGTTGAAGCCTAAATCTAAATATTTTTTTGTGTATTCAAGACTAGAGGTGTGCATTCCGGACACTACCCCATGTTTCTTGCATGTCGCTAGAATGTGCTTTACGGTTTCTAGGTGCTCTTCCTGAGGCTGGTCTCCATACGCCGGCAAACCCAGCGCTAAAGCCAAATCCGATGGCCCAATATAAACGCCTGTCAAACCTGGAGTCGTAACGATCTCTTCAACATTTTCAATTCCCTCTGGNGTTTCGATCATCGCTAGACACGCAATCTGCTCATTCGCCTCCTTTGCGTAACCNTTTCCCCCNGCCATGGCAGCNCGAATNGGNCCAAAGGATCGATTGCCCTCTGGAGGATACCGACAAGCAGCCACTGCTTTTTCAGCTTCTTCTCGATTATTCACCATAGGAATGATGACACCTGAAGCCCCAAGATCGAGAACCCTCATTATTTGGTATGGCTCATTCCAAGGCACCCGGACAAGCGGCGTAGTATCACCATTACTAATAGCAGGCAGCATATAAGCAAGGTCGGTGTAATCAATAATGCCATGTTGTAAGTCGACACAAAGCCAATCGAAACCCATTCGAGCCATTGCTTCAGCCGTGTAAGCATTTGCTACGCTCAACCAGCACCCAATCGTTTGTTCATCTCGTCGCCAAGCGGCTAACGCTTTATTCTCTTTCACAAATTTCCTCCCTCAGAAACCAACAGATTTAATCAAAAATAGACACGCGACTAAGCAAAAAAAGATAGTCGCTCTACCTCCCAACCGGATAGGTTAATACTAAACCGTCTTGCAAAAGTTCGCGATATCATTGGCCGTATCGTGAGACACATCAGGGCAGGTGGACGGGAAAATTTCTGTTCCGTGAATCGTACCCATGACCTGTCTGCAGCGAGCGCTTACTCCAGCTCTTAATAACAGACGATAAAAATTGATTCCCTCATCCCTGAGCGGATCGCATTCATTAACACTGATCATAGTGGGCACTAGTCCTTTAACCTGATCTTCATTTGCAAATCCAGGCCAGGCAAGGTGGTTTCTTTTCTCTAGCTCTTCGATCCCATAGGCCATCGCCCCCTGATTGTTGTGCAAATCAAGAAGGATTCCATTGTTTTCCACCGACGACGGATTTTCCGGAAGGGGCCAGATTCCCGCTATGTATGGACAAAGAGCGTACAGGCCTTGAACTAACGCCATGTTACCTTCCTCTTTGAGCTTGAGTCCTGTCGCTAATGTGAGATTCCCCCCTCCAGATTCTCCAGCAATAATTATTTGTTCAGGATTAATCCCTAGATCAGCATGGTTATTCGCAACCCATTTAACTCCT
>PBUF01000063.1 GCA_002727775.1 Gammaproteobacteria bacterium | reverse complement strand
AAAGCAAGGTTGCCAACAACAACACGCATCTAAATAACTATATTAACAAGAATATATTTAATTAAATATTATTTGACAGGTTAAATAGCTGTTCATAGAATCGCCCGTTCTCTGACTTCAAACCTATTTCGAGAAAGCGATGAAACGGACGTACAATCCAAGCAATCTAAAAAGAAAGCGAACACATGGCTTTAGATCTAGGATGTCGACAAAAGCAGGCAGAAAAGTCATCAATGCCAGGAGAGCCAAAGGCCGTAAAAGATTGACGGTTTAAATGTCGTTTAATCTAACTAAAGCGAGTTTATCTCCAGATTACTCAAATACCTTGAAGGAAAGCGATTTCAACTATCACAATTCTGCTGTTTCAATTAGGGGAAAATATAATCAAATGGAATACCCTAGAATTGGTTATTCCATTCCAAAACGTGGAACCAAATTAGCTTTTCGTAGAAACAGGCTTAAACGATTGGTTAAGGAAGCCTTCAGACTGAATGCTCATCAACTACCAATGATGGATCTCATCGTGTTAGTNCANAANGAATCGCAAGANNAGGTTCTNTCAGCAANTTTGGATGCTGGGTTTAGCAAGTTAATACAATTAAAGCATGATAAATGAGTCTTCCAGCNCGCAANATCATTAAAANGATNGAAATTGTTACTTCAAGAACAATCAGAAAGANTTTTGTTCTAATATCTTCGTTGTTAGCAATTCCACTAATTTTTCTGATAAAGCAGTATCAACGGTTTTTAAGTCCCATGTTAGGCACTTCTTGTCGGTTTTATCCAACTTGTTCAACNTACGCGCTGCAGTGCTATCAAAATTACGGCCTAGTAACTGGTTCATTACTCTCGATCAAGAGGCTGTGTAAATGTCACCCTTTTCACCCCGGAGGATTAGACGANGTNCCACTCNAAGACATTAATNCTGATTNCAAGGAAGCTGATCGCTAATGCTCTCTCCAGAAATNTTGAGAATTATTCTTTTACTTAGCTTGTTAGCGACAGGTTACGTGCTGATCCTTACATGGAATGAGGACAGTAAGAAAGAACAACCAGCGCCTGAGAAGGCGATTACGAGATCTGTTGAAAGTCTTCGATCAACAGATACAACGAAATTGCCGGCGAGTAGTAGAAATCAAACGAATGACGTTCCTGACGATAGTTTTTTACTAACCGATACTGCGACAACCCTTTCTGTCGAACAGAGGACATCAACAACTTCAGAAAATACAAATCGCTTGATAAAGGTCAAAACACCGACTTTGGAAGTTTGGATAGACAGATTGGGAGGCGATATTGTTAGAACTTACCTACCAAAATACCCAAGGGTTCAGAATATACCGGATGACCCTCTTTATTTGCTGGTCCAGGATGACAGGCTAGATCATTATTATGTTGCCCAGAGTGGTCTTATAGGNCCCGATGGGTTAGACGGAAAGAAGGAAAGACCTCTTTATCAATCGGAGTTTTTTGACTATGAACTGTCGGTGGGTGAAACGCGGAAAATAAAACTGCAGTTGAATGTCGACGGCGTAAAGGTAGACAAGGTTTTTACTTTTAATGCAGACGATTATCTAATTTACGTAGATCACATCGTTGAAAATAGAACAAACGAATCCTTTGACGCGGGTCTGTTTACTCAAATAAAGCGTGATCGAAGGCAACCTCCCGACCAAGAACAATCAACTTTGGGTATGCAAGCATTTGTAGGAGCAGCAATAACTACTCCTGAAGAGCGTTACCAGAAAATAAGTTTTGACGATGTAGATGAAGGCTCTTTAAATGTTACTACTCAGGGGGGCTGGGTGGCTTTCTTGCAGCATTACTTTGTAACAGCTTGGATCGCTAACCCGAACGAATTAACGCGTTATTCGGCGAGAAGATTAAATGATGGAAAGTACGCTTTTGGTTTTACCGGCCCTCTCTTTTCTGTAGCTCCCGGGGAGGGTAAGACTTGGTCAACCCAATTTTACGCGGGTCCAAAGGATCAGAATCGGATGGCCGAGATTTCTCCGAATCTCAATCTTACCGTCGACTATGGTTTCCTTTTCTTCATAGCAGAACCTTTGTTTTGGCTTCTCGATTGGTTGTATGGTTTGTGCGGGAATTGGGGCCTCGCAATAGTTTTGTTGACGCTGATTGTCAAATTAGCACTTTATCCGCTGTCAGCTGCTGGTTATAAATCCATGGCAAATATGAGAAGAGTCGCCCCTCAGATGAAGCGTATTCAAGAAAGATATGCCAATGACAGAGAAAAGCTTCAGAGAGAGATGATGGCTTTATACAAGAAGGAGGGGGCTAACCCTTTAGGTGGTTG
Organism: Gammaproteobacteria bacterium; assembly: GCA_002727775.1. GTDB lineage: Bacteria > Pseudomonadota > Gammaproteobacteria > Pseudomonadales > Azotimanducaceae > UBA4421. Next base: position 13,341 of record PBUF01000063.1, on the reverse strand, counting down.
CTTGCCAATGCTTCTACCAATGCCAATATTTCTCGCACTATATTGGGTTTTATTGGAAGCAGTAGAACTTAGACACGCCCCCTTTATATTATGGATAGAGGATCTGGCGGTGATGGATCCTTACTTTGTGCTGCCAATTCTGATGGCGGGAAGCATGTATTTTATGCAAACGCTCAACCCACAAATCGGCGACCCAATGCAGATTAAAATGATGAAAGCTATGCCCATAGTGTTTGGGCTAATTATGTTGTGGTTTCCTGCTGGCCTAGTGCTCTATTGGCTGGTAAATAATTTACTTTCCATAGCCCAGCAGTGGTACGTTATCCGACAAACAGAAAACGCTCGGGCTGTCAGCAAATCTTAAGATGGACTCCCTTCCTGGTGACAGGGACACAATAGCAGCAATAGCTACACCTCCAGGTGTCGGTGGAATAGGTATCATTAGAGTTTCTGGATCTGGGTCTAAAGAGNTNGGCCAGAAAATCACCAATAAAAAATTAGGGCACGCAAAACCAACCTACACGGACTTTGTCTTCAATGGAGAGTTAATCGATCAGGGGATCGCCATGCTATTTCGAGGCCCCCGATCTTTTACAGGGGAGGATGTTCTGGAGCTGCAAGGTCATGGGGGGCCTGTCGTGATGAAGATGCTTCTAGAGGCGGTTTGTGCTCTTGGGGCGAGGGTCGCAAGACCGGGTGAATTTAGTGAGCGAGCCTTTCTAAATGAAAAAATAGATCTAGCCCAGGCTGAGGCTATTAGTGACCTCATTAGTAGCGCCTCTGTTAGTTCAGCAAAAGCAGCGATTAAGACCGTTTCCGGGGCGTTTTCAGAAGAGGTGGAAAATCTCACAGAATCTCTAAATGACCTCCGAGTCCTAGTGGAAGCGAATCTCGATTTTTCGGATGAGGAAATCGAGGGTCTGGATGATGGAAAGATCATCTCGCGAGTGGGCCAAGTCATTGATCGAATTAGTTTGCTAATCAATAAAGCCGATCAGGGAATCATCTTGAGTAAAGGCGTTACCGTAGCNCTTTTAGGCCAGCCTAACGTAGGGAAATCTAGCCTTTTTAACAGGATAGCGGATAAAGAAGAATCTATTGTCACAGAGTTGCCAGGTACAACAAGGGATTTGATCAAAACGGACATCTTAATTTCTGGTTTACCAATAAGATTAGTAGATACAGCGGGTCTAAGGGACACGGAAGACAAGGTAGAAAAAATTGGAGTTAAGAGGGCTAGACTCGCAGCAGAAAACGCAGACCTTATCATCGAGGTGAAAGACCTAAGCAATAAGGAAGAGCCAGCGTCAAACCGCGAACAATTAGCCTATGAAAATAGGCTAGTTGTATACAATAAGCGCGATTTGCGCGATGCGAATGAACGTATAGACTTGCCGGAAGGAGCACTAGCCGTTTCGGCCGTTACAGGTTTGGGTATCGACCGGCTGCGCAATAAGATTTTGGAGAGAGTGGGTTTTGAGAACGACGAGTCAGTTTTTACAGCGAGGATTCGACATATAGAGTCTATGAGAAGTGCAGTNAACATATTAAAGTCGGCTGAGCTAGAATTGGTAAAGGTTAGTAGTCTTGATCTATTAGCNGATCANTTGAGGCAAGCNCAAAATGAACTAACCGAGATTCTAGGTTCGGTAACCTCCGATGAGCTTTTGGGAAAAATTTTTTCAGAGTTTTGTATAGGGAAGTAATATCTCAAGATGGTTAACAACAGATCTTATGATGTAATTGTGATTGGAGCAGGCCATGCGGGAACCGAGGCTGCNGCAGCCTCGGCGCGAACGGGGGCTTCTACTCTTCTGTTAACACAAAATTTAGAGACTGTTGGGCAGATGAGTTGTAATCCTGCAATAGGGGGTATTGGCAAGAGCCATTTGGTCGCTGAAATTGACGCTCTTGATGGGATTATGGGTCGGGCTGCTGATCTTGCCGGCATCCACTTCAAAACTTTAAATGCTAGCAAGGGCCCAGCNGTGAGGGCCATTAGAGCTCAGACAGATAGAAACCTCTACAAGAGAGCGGTTCGTGAGCTGTTGGATGAACAAGATAATTTGCTTTTGTTTCAGCAAAATGTCTCAGACCTAATAATAAAAAACTCGAAAGTCCGGGGTGTTGTTACGGAACTAGGCTTGGAGTTTTATAGCGANTCGGTGGTTCTGACCGTCGGCACCTTCCTGGGTGGCGTAATACATATTGGGGAGCAAATGATAGGCGGTGGNCGCGCAGGAGAAAAGNCGTCGGGGCCTTTGGCGACCAGACTACGATCCTACCCATTCAAAGTGGGTAGGCTAAAAACCGGTACACCGCCGAGAATCGATGGCCGATCTGTCAATTTTGCTGAGCTAGAAAAGCAGCCTGGAGACGAGCCAAGGCCTCTGATTTCGCAATTGAGTGTTTTAGACGATCACCCTGAGCAAGTTCCCTGTCACATAACTCACACAAACCCGAGTACACATTCAATCATTGAGGAGAATCTAAAAAGGTCTGCAATGTACAGTGGGAATATAAGCGGGGTTGGGCCCAGATATTGTCCGAGCATAGAAGACAAAATCAGCCGTTTTAGCGGAAAACAGTCTCACCAGATTTTTGTAGAGCCNGAAGGATTGTCTACTAGGGAGTTGTATCCTAATGGTATCTCGACAAGCTTGCCTTTCGATGTACAAGTTGACTTTGTGCGAACAATTAAGGGCTTCGAGGCAGCAGAGATTATTCGTCCAGGGTACGCTATAGAATATGATTATTTTGATCCTACCGGGCTTTATCACTCCTTAGAAACAAAAGAGGTGGAGGGTTTGTTTTTCGCGGGTCAAATCAATGGAACGACCGGTTATGAAGAGGCCGCTGCCCAAGGTCTCTTGGCAGGCGCTAATGCTGCTCTTAAGGTCCAAAGCAAGTCTCTATGGGAGCCGGGTCGCGAGCAAGCCTACCTGGGGGTAATGGTCGACGATTTGATAAATTTGGGCACCGACGAACCCTATCGAATGTTTACTAGTAGGGCTGAGTTCAGATTGAGGCTTAGAGAGGACAATGCGGACCAACGCCTCAATCAGACGGGTAACGAGCTGGGTTTGATAGGTGAGGCCAGAAACCGTTTTTATCAAAATAAGATGAAAAACATGAGNGCTNTAGANGAAAAGCTTTCTCGNGAAAAAATCAAACCANGTNCCGGTGCGGAGCAAAAATTAGGAATAACTCTAGAAAAAGAAGTAGATATTCTTTCTTTGTTGAAGCGAAGTGATGTGACTTTTGAAAAATTAGAATCGCTAGTGGATGAATCGGAAAAACTGCTGTTGAGGCAAATAGAGACCGAGCAAAAATATGCGGGTTACATCAAAAGACAGGATGTGGAAATAGAGAAAATTCGAAGACATGAGGCGATGAAAATACCTAGCAATATAGATTTCTTGAAAATGGAAAGCCTTTCTTCTGAATTGAGAGAGAAGCTAGATTTCCATAAGCCCGCCACCTTGGCNAGGGCTGCCCGGATCAANGGTATGACACCTGCTGCGCTTTCCATCTTGTTGGTGCATTCAAAAAAAGGNGGCTTGGGCGCTGAGTAAACCCGAGACAATATCCAAAGGNCTTCGTGAGTTAGGTTGCGAAACCAATGAAGAAGCTGTTTCTAAGTTGTCGAGTTATCTGGAACTAGTCGTCAGGTGGAACAAAAGGATAAATCTGGTATCCAAAAAAGACATAGATAGGCTTCTAGAAAGACATTTGTTTGATAGCTTATCGATCGAAAGGTTTATCAAGGGCGATCGGGCATTGGATATTGGAAGCGGCGGGGGCTTTCCAGGAATTCCTTTGGCTATTTGTAGGCCCGATTTGCACTTTACTTTGCTNGATCGGTCGGCCAAAAGAGTTCGTTTTTTGAGGGTAGTTCAAGCTGAGTTAGGATTGGATAATGTGGATTGTGTTTGCCAAAATTTACCAGTTTCAAGCGCTATGAATAGTACATACGACGTTGCCTTCGCTCGAGCCGTTAGTGACCCATCAACGGTGTGGGGCATAAGCGAGCAGCTATTAAAAAGCAAAGGCAGGCTCATTTTCTTCTTGTCTACTCAGCCTGACAATTCTGCGGGAAAAAGAGAATTACAAAATAGGAATTTAGAAGGCATTAGCTGGCAAATAGAAGATGTTCGCATTCCAAAGCTTAACAGCCCGCATAAAATACTAGTAATGGATAAACAATGAGCCGCGTTATTTCCATAGCCAACCAGAAAGGAGGTGTCGGCAAAACCACTACTAGTGTCAATCTATCAGCTTCCTTGTCCATGCTAGGCAAAAAGGTGTTGTTAATTGATCTTGACCCTCAGGGGAACGCGACGATGGGGAGCGGGGTTGATAAGCACAAAGCTGCTGCAACTAGCTACGACTGGTTGTTGTTAAACAAGTCCTTAAAAGAAGTATCTAAAGAGAGTAGCGCAGGTTTTTACGTGGTTCCCTCAAACTCAGAGGTTACCGCTGCGGAAGTAAATCTTCTGGGCAAGGATGGGCGGGAGTACGTGATGAGGGATCGTATTGCGGAGGAAGTTAATCCTTTCGACTATATTATTGTAGATTGCCCTCCCGCTTTAAATATTCTAACGGTTAATTCGCTGGTAGCTTCAACTGGGATACTTGTTCCTATGCAGTGTGAATATTACGCGTTAGAAGGGTTGGCTTCGCTCCTTCAAACCGTAGAAGTTATCAAAGCTGAGTCGAACGCCCATTTGGAAATAGATGGGGTCCTGAGAACCATGTACGATCCGCGAAATGGTTTGGCGAGAGATGTTAGTCAACAGCTGTTAGAGCATTTCGGTGATTTAGTATTCAAAACACTTATTGGGCGAAATGTTAGGCTTGCCGAAGCGCCGAGTCATGGTTTGCCTGCTATCCTTTATGATCGTACCTCGAAGGGGGCGATTGCCTACATGGCTCTTGCAGAGGAGCTGCTAGATAGACACACTCTAGCTTTTGATTCAGAGAAAACATGAGCAAAAAAAAATTGGGCAGAGATCTGGGCAGTCTATTATCGGGTTTTGATAAAAAGGCGAGAAGTGCAAGCGAGGACCACAAAGAGGTTGTAGAGGAATCAAGCAATAATGCAGGTTTTGTAAGAGTGTCGTTAGATGACATTACTCCAAACACATATCAGCCTCGAAAGGCGTTTAGTGCTGAATCCCTGCATGAATTATCAGAATCGATCAAGCGCCAAGGGATACTTCAGCCCATTCTCGTTCGTGAAAAACCTCAGGGTGGTTTTGAGCTCATTGCTGGTGAAAGGCGCTGGCGGGCATCTAAGCTGGCTGGCCTTGACTCTATTCCCGCTATCGTTAAATCGGCATTCGACGAAGAGGTATCAGTGCTTGCCCTGGTCGAGAACATACAGCGAGACAATCTCAACGCTTTTGAAGAAGCAGCAGCGCTTGGGAGGCTTAGGGACGAATTTAAGTTAACACAGGAAGAGATTGCGTCGGCTGTGGGCCGTTCAAGAACGGCGGTCGCCAACCTGCTCAGGTTGCTTATGTTAGGAGAAACGGCCAAAAACCTGTTATTGGAGGGCCATATAGAGATGGGGCATGCTCGAGCCCTTCTGGGTGTTGAAAATTTAAACGACCAAGAGGCCCTGGCGATAGAGATCAAGAACAAGTCTCTATCGGTCCGGCAAGCAGAACTCTTGGTAAGAAAGTTTAAAGATAAAAAAACNAAAAGCGTAAAACGGCTAGAAAAAGATGCTGACGTTGCTAAATTAGAGCGAAGCCTCTCTGATCATTTAGGCGCACAAACGACAATAAAAGAAAAAGCAAAGGGCGCAGGAGAACTCATTGTTGAGTACAGCTCTCTTGAAGAGCTGGAAGGGATTATTGAGAAGATTGGAATGGATTCTCGATAATACGAAGAATGAATTTGCATACAACTAATTGAATAGAAACGGTTCGCTCTCTATAATGCGCGAGGCCGAGAGGGTGCTGTATCCTGTGTATAAGCAAATTAACTTATTGTTGGGTTGGCAGTCTCTTATTGGGACATTGTGTGTGTGTTTCTTTTTTTTGCTCGGCAGAGAAGAGGGGCTGTCGGCGTTGCTAGCAGTGGTGGCGGTAACCATACCAAATGTTTGTTTCGGCCTAATGTTGAGAGGCGAAAGGGACCCTACAAAGGATGTTATTCGGGCGTTTATTAGGATAGCGTTTCTACTAGTAAATTTGGGTATTGCTTTCGCGTTTTTTGATATTGAGCCACTTGGTTTTTTTGCGTCGATGGCGCTAGTGCAGCTAAGTTTTCTTGTTGGGCTGCAGGGGGAAGGTTAATTTATGGCAGACAGTTCGGCAGAATATATTCAGCACCATTTAACCAATCTTACCTATGGGAGAAATCCAGATGGATCTTGGGGTTTCGCAGAGAGCGGTGAACAAGCGGCAGAGATGGGCTTTTACGCGATTCATGTCGATTCAATGTTTTGGTCGATTTTTTTAGGTTTGGTTTTTTGTACTGTTTTTAGGAGTGTTGCGAAGTCTGCGACCTCAGGTGTTCCAGGTATGCTCCAGTGTTGCATTGAGGCCATCGTGGATTTTATCGATGATTTGACGATCAGCATTTTCCAGCACAAAAATCCACTTATAGCACCGCTAGCGTTGACTATTTTTGTCTGGGTGTTTTTGATGAATTTGATGGATTTAGTCCCTGTGGATTGGATCCCGCAACTAGCTCATCTCATGGGCATCAATTATATGAAAGTCGTGCCCTCGACTGATCCGAACGTCACGATGTCGATGGCGTTCTCTGTATTTATTCTTATTCTTTATTACAGTATTAAGCAAAAGGGCTTGGGCGGGTTTATTAAGGAACTGACGAGCCACCCGCTTCCTGGGAAAGCGGCCATTCCAGTGAATTTGTTGTTGGAGCTTGTTAATTTGATTGCGAAGCCTATTTCGCTTGGATTACGTTTGTTTGGGAATATGTATGCGGGGGAGATGATTTTTATTCTCATAGCATTGATGTTTGGTGCCGGGTTGGGAATTGCACTGCTAGGCGGAATACTGCATTGGGTTTGGGCGGTTTTTCATATTCTAATTATCACCCTTCAGGCGTTTATTTTTTCAGTTTTAACTATTGTTTATCTTGCTCAGGCGTATGAGGTAGATGAGCATTAATGGGTTTGGTTCACTTTTCACTTAAAAATACGGAGCAAAGATGGAAATTACGGGTTTAGCGATAATAGCTGCAGGTTTTATGATGGGGCTGGGCGCGATTGGCGCTGCGATTGGTGTTGGGGTATTGGGCGGCAAATATTTGGAAGGCGTGGCGCGACAACCTGANTTGTTGCCNATGTTGNGAACNCAGTTTTTTATCATGATGGGNCTAGTTGACGCCGTTCCAATGATTGCGGTGGGTGTCGGATTATACGCACTATTTGCNTTATAAAAGGACTGTATAGAGCTCTCAATTAGAATTAAGAGGGAATAAAATGAATCTCAATTTGACGCTTATCGGCCAAACAATAGCGTTTTTGTTCGTTGTACTGTTCACAATGAAGGCTATATGGCCAATGATAATCGCTGCCATGAAGGAGCGCCAGGAAGCGATAGCGGCTGGTTTGAGGGCCTCTGAAGAGGCAGATCAAAAGCTTGCTATGGCTTCGTCGTCTGCAGAAGAGGAGTTGGAAAGGGCCAAAGAAGAGGCCTCGAAGATTCTTGAGCAAGCGAGGGAGCGCGCCAATCAGATGGTCGAAGAAGCAAAGAATACTGCGAAGGAAGAAGGCGAGAGAATTTTGGAGTCGGCTCAAGCTGAGATTTTGCAGGAGTCTAATAAGGCCAAAGAGGAATTAAGAGCCCAAGTATCTGCGCTGGTCATAAAGGGTGCTGAACAGGTGTTGGAAGATAATGTCGATGCTGGCAAGCACCAGGACATGCTGAATAAATTGGCAGCAGAGCTTTAATTCATGGAATTAGCGACCTTAGCAAGGCCATATGCTATTGCAGCATTTAAAGCTGCGAAGGAATCGAACAAGCTATCAGCTTGGTCTGGAATGCTGTCAATNTTGTCTAGCGCTTCCCANCATNAAAGAGTTTCGATGTTGTTGGAAAGCCCTGATTTGCCTGCTGAAGTTAAAGCGCATCGTCTTGCCGAAGTTTGCGGCGACGAGCTTGATAGCTCGGCGAAACTGTTTCTCCAGGCGCTTGCTGAGCATAATCGGTTACCCCTTTTGCCTGAAGTGCTTACGCAGTTTGAAGAGCTTAAAGCGAAAGAGGAAGAAAGCATAGACGTCGAAGTTTTATCGGCCTTTGAATTAACAGAAACCCAAGTTGAAGAAATAAAATCGACACTGAACAAGAGATTCGATAAGCAAATCAATATTGAATCCAGCGTCGATAAAACGCTGATTGGCGGAGCAATTATTCGGGCTGGTGACCTCGTTATNGATGGCTCGGCCAGAGGAAAGCTCACTAAATTAGCGGATACTCTAACTAGAAGTTAAGTGAATTTGGATCATCGGATAACCAGAAATAAAGAACCGGATTAAATTAGGAAACAGAAAATGCAACAACTGAATCCATCAGAAATAAGCGACATTATAAAAAGCAGAATAGAAGGCCTCGATGTTAAGTCAGAGGCACAAAATGAAGGCACAATCGTTGGGGTGTCTGATGGTATTGTGAGGGTCCATGGCCTTGCNGATGCTCAATACGGAGAAATGATAGAGTTCGAGGGNAGCCTCTATGGTATGGCTTTGAATCTAGAGCGTGATTCNGTTGGTATCGTGGTTTTAGGTGATTATGAAGGCCTATCAGAGGGCATGACTGCTCGTTGCACAGGTCGAATCTTGGAAGTACCAACCGGGCCCGAATTGCTAGGTAGGGTAGTAGATTCCTTGGGTAATCCAATAGATGGTAAGGGCCCCATAGACGCCTCTTCTTCGTCTCCNATAGAGAAAGTTGCTCCTGGTGTAATAGCTAGGCAGTCTGTAGACCAGCCAGTACAGATTGGTTTGAAATGTATTGATTCTTTAGTTCCCATTGGCAGAGGTCAGCGCGAGCTAATTATTGGTGATAGGCAGATTGGTAAAACTGCGGTAGCAATTGATGCCATTATCAATCAACGAAGCACAGGAATTAAGTGTATCTATGTTGCGATAGGGCAAAAAATGTCGACGATCGCAAATATAGTTAGAACGCTAGAAGAAAATGGTGCTCTAGAGTATACAACTGTAGTAGCCGCAAGCGCCTCGGATCCTGCCCCGCTTCAATTTATTTCGGCGTACTCTGGTTGTTCTATGGGTGAGTATTTTAGGGACCGGGGGGAAGATGCTCTCGTAATTTATGATGATTTAACCAAACAGGCTTGGGCGTATAGACAAATTTCTTTGTTATTAAAAAGACCCCCTGGTCGAGAAGCCTATCCTGGGGATGTGTTCTATTTGCACTCAAGACTTTTGGAAAGAGCGGCGCGAGTGAATGCGAAATACGTGGAAGATTTTACAAACGGCGAAGTGAAAGGTAAAACGGGCTCACTTACGGCTCTGCCTATAATCGAAACTCAAGGTGGGGATGTCTCAGCTTTTGTCCCCACAAATGTTATATCAATTACCGATGGCCAGATCTTTTTGGAGACAGATAATTTCAATGCTGGCTTAAGACCCGCNATGAGCCCTGGTATCTCGGTATCTAGGGTGGGCGGCTCAGCTCAAGTACCTTACATGAAGAAGCTATCCGGAGGTGTCAAACAAGCGTTGGCAGCTTATCGAGAGTTGGCTGCTTTTTCTCAGTTTGCTTCCGATCTCGATGATGCCACAAAAAGACAGCTTGATAGGGGGGCTCGTGTTACAGAACTCATGAAGCAGAAGCAGTTCTCTCCAATGTCTGTCTCTGAAATGGGGGCGATGCTTTTTGCTGCAAATGAAGGGTATTTGGAAGATGTGGCAGTAGATAAAGTTCTAGATTTTGAACAAGCTCTAATCGGCTNTATGCGTTCTGAACACAGTGATTTTATGAAAAATATTGATGAAACTGGCGAATATAGTGATGAAATTGCGGANACATTGAAAGGCGCCATCACTAAATTTAAAGAAACCCAAACTTATTAGAGGAAGGGCTTAAAGGTATAAATCATGGCCAGCGGTAAAGAAATAAAAAAGAAAATTGGCAGTGTGGAAAACACGAAGAAAATTACGAGCGCGATGGAAATGGTTGCAGCCAGCAAGATGCGCCGCACGCAGGATCGGATGAAAGAGGGCAAACCTTACAGTCAGAAGATACGCAGCGTGATTGGTCACCTCGCAAACTCGAATCCTGAATACAGCCATAGCTTCATGACCTCTCGCGAGATTAAGAGGGTTGGTTATATTGTTGTTTCCAGTGACCGAGGACTTTGTGGTGGTTTGAATGTCAATCTGTTTCGCCATGTTCTGCGAGATCTAACCCAGTGGAACGAACAGGGAATAGGCGTTGAATTTGGTTTGATAGGCAACAAGGCCGGTCCTTTTTTCAGGTCAATTGGTGCCGAGATTAAAGCCGTGATGGGCAATGTTGGAGAACAGCCTGCTTTGGCTGAGCTAATAGGTGGCATAAAGGTCATGATTGACGCATATGAAAACGGTGAGATTGATCGCTTGTTTCTTGCGAGCAATGAGTTTGTGAATACGATGACACAGCAGCCTCGTGTATCACAATTGTTACCACTGGATCCTGAAGATAGTGAGGAATTCCAGCATCGGTGGGACTACATCTATGAACCCGATGCAAAACAGCTGATAGAAGGATTGGTCACGAGGTACCTTGAGTCACAAGTATATCAGTCGGTCGTAGAAAATGGTGCTTGTGAACAAGCAGCAAAAATGATTGCCATGAAAAGCGCAACTGAAAATGCTGAAGAGTTAATTGATGATCTGCAGCGGGTATATAATAAAGCTCGTCAGGCTTCGATTACCCAAGAAATTGCTGAAATAGTGGGTGGGGCGGCGGCCGTTTAGGCCAAACTGGATTTTCGATTCAAAATAAATACTGAATAAAGAGGCAAATAATGAGTAGTGGTCGAATTGTAGAAATCATTGGAGCAGTCATCGATGTAGAGTTTAATCGAGAGGATGTGCCCAAGGTTTATGATGCTTTGACGGTTAACCAAAATGGATTGACCTTGGAAGTTCAGCAGCAATTAGGAGATGGAATTGTTCGTACTATTGCGATGGGCGTATCTGACGGGTTATCAAGAGGTCTAGAAGTTACAAACACTGGTGCGCCAATCTCTATACCCGTAGGCGAGGAAACGTTGGGAAGAATTATGGACGTTTTGGGTAATCCTATAGATGAGAAGGGCCCCGTTAATGCTCCGGACAAAATGCCGATTCATCGTAAACCGCCGAAATATGAGGATCAAAAAGCAGGAAACGAGGTTTTAGAGACGGGAATTAAGGTTATTGATCTGATTTGTCCATTTGCTCGGGGAGGTAAAGTAGGCCTGTTTGGCGGGGCTGGAGTGGGCAAGACCGTTACGATGCTGGAGCTTATTAGAAATATCGCAGTTGAGCACTCGGGATTGTCCGTGTTTGCTGGCGTTGGAGAGCGAACTAGAGAGGGAAACGACTTTTATTATGAGATGGAAGAGGCAGGAGTACTTGATAAGATATCTCTTGTATTTGGTCAGATGAATGAACCCCCCGGTAATAGGCTGCGAGTGGCGTTAACGGGCTTAACGCTCGCAGAAAAGTTTAGAGACGATGGCCGTGATGTACTTCTTTTTGTGGATAATATCTACCGTTATACGTTGGCGGGTACCGAGGTNTCTGCCCTACTAGGAAGGATGCCTTCTGCTGTNGGTTACCAGCCAAACTTGGCGGAAGAAATGGGCACACTTCAAGAGCGGATCACAACGACCAAGACAGGGTCTGTTACTTCTATTCAAGCTGTATACGTTCCAGCGGATGACTTAACTGATCCGTCTCCAGCTACAACTTTCGCACACCTTGATTCTACAGTAACTCTATCAAGGGCAATTACCGACTTAGGCATATATCCTGCGGTAGACCCCTTAGATTCTACTAGTCAGCAGCTAGACCCTCTGATTGTCGGTGAAGAGCACTACAACGTCGCTCAAGAGGTTATGCAAGTGCTACAGAGATTAAATGAACTAAAAGATATTATTGCCATATTGGGCATGGATGAGCTATCTGAGGAAGATAAGCAACTAGTTTACAGAGCTAGAAAAATCCAAAAATTCTTCTCGCAGCCTTTTTTCGTTGCGGAGCAATTCAGCGGTAGCCCTGGTACTTATGTTTCACGAGACGACACTGTGAGAAGTTTTAAAGCGATTTTGAATGGTGAGCATGATGATTTGCCTGAGGATGCCTTTATGATGGTGGGAAGCATCGAAGATGCGGTTGAAAAGGCTAAAACGCTGTAGGACATTAAATTATGGCAACGATGCATTGTGAAATAGTGAGCGCAGAAAAGGAGCTTTTTTCTGGTGAAATAGAAATGTTATCTGCTCGGGGAACTATAGGCGAGTTGGGTATNATGCCTGGTCACGCACCGTTGTTAACTGGTATCCAGCCAGGCACNGTGATTTTAAGGCTTGCAGATGGNACAGAAGAAATCTTTTTTGCATCCGGCGGGTTTTTGGAAATCCAGCCTGGATTCGTCACGGTGCTGGCGGATGTAGCGGCTCGTGCTGAAGATTTGGACGAAGCCCAGGCNGAAGAGGCTCGGCAAGCNGCTGAGAAAGCGCAATCTGAAGCTGCAGCGGCCCAAGATTTCTCTTTGGCCGCGGCCAGACTAGCAGAAGCTGTAGCGCAGCAAAGAGTNTTGGAAGAGTTGCGACGTCGTAAAAGCTGATATTATTCGCTGAATTCTCTTAAAACGTCTTAACGGCTTTTCCCAATCCTCGTTATAATGCGTCTTCTTTAGACCTTTGGTCAGAAACCATGAATCTTGATGTGATAATTTTGGGTGCAGGCAAGGGCACTAGGATGAACTCCTCTAAAGCGAAGGTTTTGCATTCGCTCGGCGAAAAAGCACTTATTAGCCATGTTGTAGATTCGTCCAGAGCGCTGGACTCGGACAATATTGTTACCGTAATAGGATACCAGGGTGATGCAGTAAGAAAAGTGTTGCCTGAGGGCATTCTGATCGCTGTGCAGGAGCAACAGCTGGGTACTGGGCATGCCGTTGCTAAGGCTTTGGGACAATTGAATAGTTCGGAGGGCATGGTTTTAGTGTTGTTGGGTGATGTGCCCTTGGTAACGTTAGAGACTTTACAAAAATTGTTGAACGAGTCTCAAGGGTATTCGGTGTCAGTTTTAACTGCCATCGTTTCTGACCCAGGAGGGTTAGGAAGAATTATTCGTGACGAAAA
>PBUF01000062.1 GCA_002727775.1 Gammaproteobacteria bacterium | reverse complement strand
TCAGGTCGATATCGCTGGACGATTTGACTATCGCTCGATTTGTCCCGTCACCGCCTAAAGAAACAATCGTTTCACAGCCCGCTTCAAGAAAACAACGAAGCCCTTCTTCCGTATCTCTTGAATCATTTTTTATGGGCGCGTCCAAGATATGGACCCTCGCCCGGAGCTTCATGTGTTCTAGAGCCAGCGAGGCAATTCTGAAAGGTTCCCTCATCACGAAAATATCTGTAACGCCCACTGAATCGGCGCCTGCTGCGATACGAGCGACGATGTCCCTTTTGGCCTCATGAGTCATATTCGTTGCACGAGCAGCTAGGCGCCGGACATCACGTCCGGACATAGGGTTTACACAAAGCCCAATCTTGCTCAATCTGCTGCCTTTATTTACTTAACTCACTGCTTTATGTACTTTGACAAGAACTCGAAAGTGACAGCCGAGTTATAGTCCCTGTTNACTTTTTTGCGAAAACCATGNCCTTCGTTTTCNGCGAGCACATACCANACTGGNACNTTCGCCTCTTTCAAAGCATCGACAATCTGCTCNCTCTCTGAGAGCGGAACTCTAGGATCNTTAGCGCCCTGAGTGATCAANACTGGAGTGATCATCTTNTTGACATGGGTCAGCGGNGAAATCTCGNTAAGAAACNGNCGCATGGCNGGTATTCGTTCGTCNCCATATTCCACCCTTCTCAAATCCTGCCGGTAGGGTTGGGTATTTTCTAGAAAGGTGACGAAATTTGAGATCCCCACTCGTTCCACTGCTGCTCGCAATCTCGATCCATAATGAACCATGCTAGCGAGAACCATGTAGCCACCATAAGACCCTCCCATGACGATTATTCGACTCTGATCGAGATGTTCTTGACCATCAATCCAATCCAGNAANGANCCGATATCCCGAACCGAATCTTCTCTNANCATCCCNTTATCCAATTTTAGGTAGGATTTACCGTAGCCAGCAGATCCTCTGACATTTGGCGCGATATAAGCTAGGCCAAGCTCTCTAACGTATGACTGGATCGTCGTTGAAAAAAATGGCCGATATTGACTCTCTGGGCCTCCGTGAATCGATATCAACACTGGATGCGGTCCTGGACCTGGAGGTGAATACATAAAAGCCGGAATCTTCCGCTCATCGAAGGTTTCGTAGGCAAATAACTCTGGTTCGACGAATTGATCTTGATCCAGGCCTGCTGTTTCACTGCGAGTCCAACGAACCATTCGGCCAGTGTCCAATCCTAACTCATATATATCCGTAGGAGAGACCGGCGTGTTAAGAGACAATGCCAGACTCTTACCATCCGGCGAAAACCGCGAAGACATCAAAATGCCATTGGGAATCTGGGGTAACTGTACCCTCGAGTGGTCTGGCAATCTCANCATGGTTAACCTAGAAATACCGCCTTCATTGACCGAGTACAACAACATCGCCTTGTCAGGCGACAACGCGAAACCTTCTACATTCCACGACTGCTCGATAGAAACCAAGTCAGATTTTTCGCTCTCAGGGTCGTACCGGTACAATTGCATAAATTCAGAGTACTGGTCCGTGGTAAAATAAATCTCTCCGCTCGGTCCGTATTCAGCCTGCCCAAAAGATGCAGCCTGTNCTTTCTGAACAAGCTTTGAAAGTTCTCCCGTCGCTAAGTNCAACTCATACAAATAAGATTCGTTAATAGAAATATACTGCGAGACNAGCATTCTAAGGCCATCATCAGACCAGTCCTCAATACCCCATGACCCTTCGTCAGTATCTAACACACTGCGGCTATTACCCGCTAAGTCCTGAACATGAATGTCCCAACTTTTTCCATTTCTTTGTGTTGTGGTATACCCAAAACGNGACGCATCCGGAGCCCAAACTGCTCCACTGTATCTNGACTTGCCGTCAGACAATAAACGAGTGGAACCATCTTCCAGATTGAGCATATACAGCTGATAAAACTCAGACCCACCACTATCTTTACTGATAATGACCTGCTGCTCAGCGCCTTTTTTAGGAATCGAGATTCCGCGGATCGGTTCAGAAAAAAATGTTAACTGTTCTCGAAAACCCATCGGCTGGGATACTCGATGAAGTTGAGTGGTTTCTCCAAAGCGCGTGACAATCAACATATTACTAGATTGCCAACCNACTGCGGTCGCGCTTCTNACATTCAGATAACGCGACAAGCGCTCGCCAACAGCAGAATCAATGCTCGGCACGTTGAGTGTTCTTATTTCTGCAGGAACGCTCAAATCAGCTGCGACAGCATTTAACTGGCAGAAGACAGACAAGAACAAAATCGATATTCTGAACGAACAAAGTTTCACAAAAATCCCCATAAAGTNNCGCTAAGTAAACGGTGAGAAGCCATGATAAACCAAAGNGCTTGCAAACACCTGATTCTAAAACCAGACCTTGAAGTCGTAATGGTGCTTCGCTTCGAATTTTATTTACGCGAAGCTATTACTGCTTGCAGGCAATGTGGGACTTTTTATCTGATCAAGGCGAGGGATTTTTCCNAAAAGTCNGTGCTATACGATGTGTCAAAGCTACCCCCCGAGAATACGAAGAAAACCATCGAGTCGGTCANCCGCGGCTCCTGCAGCATTAATCGCGCTAACGATGAACTCTCATTCCTCAAGTCACNCGGGTCTGATTGCGAATATTTGGTCATCTCTCAAAACGGAGAATTCACAATGACTATCCCTAAACAGGACCTGAGAACCCATCCAGAAACAGAGAATTGGATAGATCAAACTTTTAGAGAATCCTAAGGCGAGCAACTCACTCTTGACGGACAAACTCACTAATGGTGAACGAGTAAGCGTGATCTTCATCGGGTTCATGACGCTCATTTCGAATACTAGACCAACCCGCCCAATTGATATCCGGAAAAGAAACATCTCCCTCGATCACAGCTTCGATTTGTGTAACGTAGAGCCGAGTCGCATGAGGCATCGCCTCTTCGTAAAGGCTTGAACCGCCAATGACAAAAAATTCACTTAAATTATCCTGCTCCGCCGCTATACGCCCGAGTTCAAATGCTTTGGAAAGGTCCGAGGCGACGAACACGCCATCCCGCGACCAACTCTGATCTCTCGTTAACACGATATTGGTTCGTCCAGGTAAAGGAGACTTCATCGATTCAAAAGTTTTTCTGCCCATGATGACCGGCTTACCCATGGTAGAACTCATAAAGTGCTTCATATCCTTAGGCAGACGCCATGGCAATCCGTTGTCCTTGCCAATAACCCCATTAGTCGACATAGCCCAGATTAAAGAAATATCCAAATTCAATATCTCAAATTAAACGGCGATCGGCGCTTTGATACCAGGATGAGGATCATACTCTAGCAACTCAAAATCACTGATCTTAAACCCTAAAATGTCTTNGACTTCCGGGTTGATTCGAATGGTCGGTAGGCTTCGCGGTTCTCGCAACAACTGTTTATCTGCTTGTTCAATATGGTTGCTGTAAAGGTGCGCATCTCCCAAGGTATGAACAAAATCCCCAACCTCTAGATCGACAACCTGAGCGATCATCATATTTAACAGTGCATAGGAAGCAATATTAAAAGGGACTCCAAGAAAGATATCCGCGCTTCGTTGATAGAGTTGACAGGATAGACGCCCATCCGCCACGTAAAACTGGAATAGCGAATGACATGGCGGCAAGGCCATCTCATCGACTTCAGCCACATTCCAAGCACTGACTATATGCCTTCGACTATCCGGATTAGTTTTAAGATCTTCGACTACTCGAGAAATCTGATCAATGGTTTTACCGTCCGGGCCTGGCCAGGACCTCCATTGAGACCCATACACCGGTCCNAGTTCGCCATGCTCATCAGCCCACTCATCCCAAATGTGAACGTCATGATCCACGAGATACTTTATGTTGGTTGATCCCGATAAAAACCACAGAAGTTCATGAATAATACCTTTAAGAAAGGTTTTTTTTGTGGTGACTAGGGGAAACCCTTCAGACAAGTCGAAGCGCATTTGATATCCAAACACGCTATAGGTTCCGGTACCCGTCCGGTCGTCTTTAAAGACACCGTTTTCCCGAACATGTCTCATTAGATCTAAATACTGCTTCATACTATTTCCACTTCACTCAAGGCCTCTAACATCAATTAGGTTAGTTGATTGCGCCTCGACAACAAAATCAGGATGCTACCTATTATGATCATCGGCAAACATAAAAGCTGGCCCATGGTCATCGCTTCAAAAAGAATAAACCCGATATGGCTATCGGGCTCTCTGAAAATTTCGGTGAAGAATCTAAGCGAACCGTACCCCAAAAGAAAGCACCCAGAGATAAAACCTGTGGATCGAGGCTTACTCGATAGCACCCACAAGANNAAAAANAGAATTAAACCTTCCGTGCANGCTTGATACAGAGGAGAAGGNTGACGCGCAACACTTTCCCATTGACCAACGCACATTGGATTCAAATCGCGAACGACCTGGCANGGATAAACTANACCCGTGACACTCTCGGTTATTCGTCCTGGAAGTTCTGCGTTAACAAAATTGGCNAGTCGNCCCAGCCCCAACCCAATTGGGCACAACGGTGCCAAAAAATCACCCACCTCCAAAAATGATTTCTCAAAGCGCTTACAGAATAGAATGAGCGCGATCGCAACTCCGATAAGCCCTCCATGGAAGGACATTCCTCCCTCCCAGACCCGAACCAAATACAGCGGATCCTGAGCTAAGCGCTCGAAACCATAAAACAACACATAACCAAAGCGCCCTCCGAACACTGCTCCTAACGCTCCGTAAAAAACCAAATCAGACAGTTGGTTCTCCGTCCAGGATGAGTGCTTTTGCAGTCGCCTTTTCCCTAACCACCAGACCATCCCAAAACCCACTACATAAGATAAGCCGTACCAGCGAACCGCCAGTGGGCCAAGGGAGAAGATGATTGGATCAATCAAAGGGTAATGCATCTGCGTTTAATCTGTAACCTATCTTTAAAGCATAACCGAGTTTTGCTCGTGTGTGTTGCATACGTAACTGATAAAATACAGGCACGGAGAGAATTTATAATGTGTTTGATTCTGTTCAGCTATCGGCCTGATTCAAATCGTCCTTTAGTGGTTGCCGCCAATCGAGATGAGGTTCACGAAAGAGCGTCGCAGACCGCTATGTTTTGGGAGGACGCACCAACCATCCTAGCTGGAAGAGACCTAGTCGCTGGCGGTACCTGGCTAGGCTGCAATCGAGAGGGTCGGTTTGCTGCGCTCACTAATTTTTCAGGAGAAGGCGACCCCGTCACGCCGAAATCCAGGGGCGCGCTCGTCCATGACTTTCTCTCGAGTNAGCTTTCGGCAATGGATTACGTCAACAAAATAAATGGTGCTGAATANGCGGGCTACAATCTGCTCGTATGGGATAGGCAAAGTTTGATTTATACCTCCAACAAAGCTNCNACNCAGGTACTCANNGCGGGGGACTACGGNTTNAGTAANGCNGAGCTTGGTGCGCCCTGGCCTAAATGCATNAANGGCAANAATAATCTTGCNGGCATNATCNNTAANAACTTTGACGAAAACGATTTAATTGNCCTTTTATCAGATGAATTTATTGCTGAAGATCAATCCTTACCGCGCAGAGGTAAGCCTCTCGAGATGGAAAGAAAAATTGCGCCCTGTTTTATTAAAGATCCAGTCTACGGCACCCGAGCGAGCACCGTGCTCATAATAGAAGATCAATCACTCAAATTTACCGAGCAAAGCTACTTACCCAACGGAATCAAATCTACTCGACAGAGCTATACTCTAGACATAGGGTAATTCAACTCGACTACTATCAAGGGGAANCCAATGGACACATCACTTTCTGGAAAGACTGCACTGATTACAGGAGGTAGCCTCGGTCTAGGACTTGCCATGGCAAAATCCTTTTATGCCGAAGNCGCTAAAGTCGCCATCATCGCCAGACGTCAAGAACCTATCGATCNGGCCNTAGAAGAAATTAAATCACTATCAGGTAGCGGNAGCGTGCTCGGAGTGAGTTGCGACGTGACAGACATCGCATCTCTTGAACAAATGCACGCTGCGGTAACCNATGAATTCGGGGGCATCGACATCTTGGTAAACAACGCGGGGCAGTCCGCTGCGAAACCTTTTTTAACAATAACTGATGAAGAATGGCAAGCTGANATCGACCTTAAGCTNATGGCAGCGATCAGGCTCTCCAGGCTCGTCTGGCCCAACATGGAAGCCAACAGCTGGGGACGAATCATTAACCTGCTTAATGTATTCGCAAAGACCCCAGACGCTAACACCGCGCCTACCTCAATTACGCGCGCNGCTGGCATGGCGCTGACCAAAGTTCTCTCCGCTGAAGGCGCTNCAAAAAACATACTGGTNAACGCCNTGNTGATTGGTTCAATCAAAAGCGACCAGATTGTGCGGCGATACAACCAGCTTAATCCTGANGAGAGCCTCGACGAATTTATGGATAAAGCCGGGGCCCGCCTTCCCATGGGACGAATGGGAGAGGCCGAAGAATGCGCAAATACCGCCTTATTTCTGGCAAGTAATGCGTCTTCCTACCTCACAGGCTGTGCGATCAACATGGACGGCGGTCTATGTAAGGTGCCTTGAAGATTTTTGAATCAGGCATAAAAAAGGGAGACTGAGCCTCCCTTTTTTTATTTCACACGGCAATTATTAGCTTTAGTTTATAAGGTTGAGATGATCCCCTCTGTGTCCCGTTAATCGGAGCTCAGCAGCAACACTAACCGCCAAATCAGTACATTGTGACCTGGACGACCCCTGAATGTGACGTTCGGGTATGCGATCGATTAACTTCAATGTTGTCGAACTTAGCCTTCTCTTATCATCAACCCACATCTAGTGTAATTTGTTACTAAGTAGAACATCGCTTGGAGTATCGAATGAGCCCATTGCTCTCGCAGCAGCAAAAACTTGATTTTGAGCAAGACGGCATCGTAAAACTGCCAAACGCCATCGACGAAAACCTATTGACCAGGCTCAACCAGTGCTTCGAGTGGTCGATCGCCAATCCTGGACCCATCGCCGTCGGCAATCCCAGTGGAGATAACATCAACTTCCTCGATAACGCAAATCCGAAGGCCTACAAAATGTACAGTGACCTGGTTCTGGAGAGTAATTTCGGTGCTATCGCGGCNGANTTNTGGGACTCAGAATATGTCGGTTTTTTTGCCGAACAGGTTTTTCTGAAGCAAGGTAAATCCCTACCTACTTACTGGCACCAGGATACCGTCTATTGGCCCTTGGGCGGGGAGCACTGGGCAAATTTCTGGATACCACTGGTCGAGATGACCAAAGAGCAATCGGTCCGGATTGTGCGCGGTTCGCACAAAGGCATTATGTACGATGGATCGACATTTAACCCCAAGGATCCCACAGAACCTTTGTGGGGAGCAGCCGGNAATTTCCCTCGGCTTCCGGACATCACGGCGGACCTAGAGAAGGACCCATCGTCATGGGACATTGCAGGATTTGACGTCGCACCCGGCGACTTGGTCATACTGCACCCTCACAGCATCCATTCTGGAGGGAAAAACGACGACACGTTGGCCATTCGACGTAACCTAGTACTTCACTTCTTCGGCGATAAGTCCTACTACAGTGGCCACCTGCCCGATGCGCCAGGCATGTACGACCACAAACCACTCAATGAAGGCGGAGACGGGTTTTTACAGGACGGCGACCTCTACAGGCCAGCATCGATGATTCGAGCNAACCCTTAGTACACGCAGTTGTTCTGACAGGCTCAAAATCAAATCAGGCTTGGANNCTTTTCTATTANCNCAGGGAAGTTCCAGTCCAATCCTATTTATTATTGATTTTGATTAAGTAAATTTAAAAANCTTCCGATATCGTCGTTTTTACAGCAGNTCTCGATCTGATCAGCAGAAAGGCTCAGTTCACTTTCACAGTTGAATCAGTCTCAAGAATCCAATGCTATTCGTAACTCTCCGTAATCGCCTGATATACAGCTACTTTCAAGTCAGATCGCAGATTCCATGGTGAGCCCATCAACTGGATCATTCCTACGACAACCAGTTCCTCAACGGGATCGACCCAAAACACGGTTCCTGCGGCGCCACCCCAGCTAAACTCTCCGTTGCTACCTAGAACACCAGTTTTGACAGTGTCAGCGACGACGCCAAAGCCTAAACCAAAACCCGCGCCCAAATCGCGTTCACCAAGAATCGATACCGGGGACTCTCCCATATCACTTGATGTAATACTCGCAGTAAGATGATTCTTAGCCATATACTTAACTGTCTTTTCACCTAGTATCCGAACTCCACCTAACTCACCGCCATTTCGCATCATCTCAGCAAATTTCAGATAATCCATCGCCGTAGAAATAAGGCCCCCTCCTCCAGAATAAAGTGAGACCTCATCAAAATTAAACATAGCGCTTTTTTCACTTGCTCCTGGAAGCAATGCTCCCGTTCGCACCAGTAGCTCAGTGTCCATGGCAAGAAGTTTGTTGTTCTGATAATCCCAATAATGGTTTGGCAAAAATCGTGCTTTTTTATCAGCAGGCAACTGAAAGAAAGTATCATCCATACCAAGAGGGTCAAAGATTTTTTCTTTGAGGTATTCCTCAAAGGACTGTCCTGATATTCGCTCAACAACCGCGCCGGTGACATCAACGGCAATCGAATAATGCCAGGCACTGCCAGGTTCAAACTTCAANGGCAACTTGGNGACANTCTTCGTAAANGNGTCTAGGTCTTCCTGTTCCCANAGATTCGCNTCAACATAAAGCTNATCAACNGGATCATTTTGNGGATCAAANCCATAAGACAGCCCCGTAGTATGCGAGAGCAATTGCTGCATGGTCATGTGATTNCTCACNGGCACCTGCTCACCTCGCTCATTTAACACAGTCAAATCCTTAAACTCAGGAATAAACTTGTGGACAGGGTCGTTCATGTGAAACTTTCCCTGTTCATACAACTGCATCGCGGCCGTCGCAGTTATCGGTTTGGTCATCGAGTAAATACGAAACAAATCATTTTTTTGTAGGGGTCTGGGATCATCGGTACCCTTATTTCCGACTGCCTCAAAATGGACCAACTTGCCGTTCCGCGCGACCATAGTAACCACACCAGCAACCCTACCTTCATCCACATACTGNTGAGTCATCTGAGTAATACGATCAAGCCGCTCAGCAGACATGCCAACACGCTCCGCCTTGNTNGTGGGCAAAGACTTTGCCATCGATGCATTCGTAAATCCGAGCGTNCCAATAACGATCCAAANTAATGTNAGGTATNTCAATTTATTCTTCCGATTTATTTCTTTAATCCCGNAGCGCTNGAACCACTGTCAAGCGTTCTTCAAGGCAAGTTTTGCAGATTTGAACTATACAAAAAAGGGAGGCTATGCCTCCCTTTTGTTGTTTCACAAACTATTTCCTGTCATTAGTTTGTCAGGTTATGGGTCAAGGTGATCCCAAAACGTCTCGGTTCAGCAGGATAGATGATCGTATAACCTAAATCAGCATTAATCGGCCTTCCGTACTTGTCGGTAGTATCTCCGTTGATCAACTCTCCGCTAGCAAGGTCCAAAGCTCCTCTAAAGTACTTTTTACCGTTGAGGTTGGTGCCCCAGATAGCGACGCTCGTCTTNTTGTTAGACAGGTCCCAGACNATCCGAGCGTCCAACAGGCCATAGGCTTCCTGTATGGATGTCTCGTACTGCTGAAGTGTGCTATATAAATCGCCTCGATGAGACCAGCCGGCTCCGATCGTGACCATACCGCCATTATCCATCGGGATCTCGTAGGCAGCATGAAGACTCCAGTTACTCCCAGANGGAAAATCGAGATAACCAAANTCATTGATGAACTCTTCACTTACGATGTTCGGAGCAACACCCACCAATCTGGTATCGGTCGTCGTGAACTCATCATATTCACCACTNATGTAGCCCATCGACGCTGTAAGATAGAGATTCGCCATGGGCGTTGCCTGCATCTCCATCTCGACCCCCTTCAGGGTAGCTTTCTGAGCATTAATTAAATCCGCAGTAGGCTGTCCGTTCTGTATCCGACTGACAGTGATCTGCTGGTTTTCGTAATCATTGAAAAACGCGTTTACGTTTAACTGTAACCGATCGTCAGCGAGACGGCTCTTCATCCCAATTTCCCAGTTGTCTGAAATCTCNGGCTCAAAGGGACGCATACGGATATCGCCGTTCATCCCGCCAGCGCTGTAACCCCTGGCAAAGCTCGCAAAGACCATAATGTCGTCGTTAACATCATAGTTGACGATCAACCGAGGCGTTGCTCGTCCATAACGGACTTCTTGCTCACAGTACTCCATCGTTGCCGCGCCATTAGCATCCAACGGCATTCCAGGGCAAAAGTTACCTGGATCAAAGCTGCCATCTGTTNCATATTGGTAACGGCGAAACTCACGAGTGTCCTTGGTGTAACGNTAACCNGCGGTGACCGACCAATCATCGCTAATATCATAGGTCGCCTCAGCAAACGCGGCATAGGAACTATTAGTCCCGTGAGTCTCCTGATTCCGGCCTATTGCCATCATATTCGCAGCAAAGATATCACCCAGAGTGCCGAATTCAGGCGCACCAGGTACGGCTTCCACTCGCCATAAAGGTGCATCCTCAGCAGAAGGGTTCAGATCCGCGTTACGCCAGGCAGGAACACTGATCAAACCGGTCGCACTTTCATGGAACCAATAAGCGCCCACNGTCCAGGAAAGCCGATCATCAAAAGCCTCGCTTTCCAAAGTAAACTCTTGTGAGACTTGCTTGTAAGGATTACGACCATAACCAGTTATGCCACTAGCGGGACCTTCTAACACTTCAAGACCATTTGAGGGCTCTCCAACAAAGTCTGTTGCCCAACCCCAGGATTGACTCATGGTTTCCATACTTCGCCCTGCAGTCAGCGAGTTCAACGTACCCCAGCCCATGTCCCAGCTTATGTCGAGNGCTACCTGCCTGGTATCGACTTCCAAAGCATTGGGATCGTTATCGTTGGAAAGGTAGTAGTCATCCGTGGGTGTACATGCCCTAACAAGGTCATCCAATCGGCCCGCAATCGCAGTCAGAAAATTAAGGCCAGTCGCACCGCCACTAACCCCTAAGCACTGACCTAGGCCAGAAGTCTCTCTAGCACCAAAATAATCAGCAGTGAACATCGCCTCAAAAGTGTCCGTGGGCGTCCATAAAAGCTTTGCTCTAGCCGACTTTGAGTCGGTTTCGTTCCACTTGCGTCCGCTGCGGTCCTTCATGTAGCCATCGTCTCGTCGAGTATTCATTGAGAATCTACCGGCCAGTACCCCTTCAATCATGGGGATGTTGAGCACAGCATCGGTGCTCATCTGCCCGGCATTACCGGTGCCTACCCTGACCTTACCTTCAAACTCATCAGTCGGATCACGAGTGATCACATGTACAAGTCCCGCCGTGGTATTTCGACCGAACAGAGTGCCTTGTGGGCCTCTCAAGACCTCAACCCGCTCGATATCAAAAAGATCAAATACACTACCCTGAGGACGTCCTAAATATACGCCATCCAAATAGGTTCCAACCTTGGGATCCTGCGTCGGGCCCCAGTTAACCTGGCCGATCCCTCTTAAAAAGATCTGAGCTGTCTGACGCGCAACACCACTATTTTCAAAATTCAGGTTCGGCGTTACCTGCTCAATCCTCTGAATCTCTGTGATTCCTCTATCTTCTAAATATTCAGATGACAATGCGCTGATGGGAATAGGTACTGTCTGTGCTGTTTCCTCTCTTCTTCGAGCGGTCACAACCACTTCCTCAATTCCCTGNGACGCCACTTCTGCACTCGCCTGACCAGACATCAACAACGNACCCGATGCGGTNATTACCANAATCAGTNCAGCAGAAACGAACANNNCTAGCCGTTCTAACATATTCGACTTCATGAAATNTCCCCTAACTTTTTATCGATNGCAGTGTGGTGTAAGNAATCNNTTCNGCCNGNGCGCGGCTCTCNCNAGCNTACCCACNTCTACANNGCCGATATTCACAGATNNGCNTTAGGTTGTCAAAAAGATATAAGCTTATAAATNNANNAAATNNTGGTCACTTTTCTCACCCTANAAAACAAAAGATTCAAGGGAGATACTGTGCCAGCTGCGAAAGCGCCGAACGATAAACCGAGCGCTTNAAATCAACAATNGCANTGATTGGATACCAATAACTCACCCANNGCCAATCTTGGAATTCTGGAGANNCTCCTCCATCTAAAATTACTTTATTGTCANTATCNATCAGTTCTAACAGAAACCACTTTTGCTTCTGGCCTAAAAATCCAGGATTAGAATTCTTGCGGGTCATGTGCTCTGGCAGACGGTACTTGANCCAGTCTTGAGTCGACCCCAACAACTTCACCGACTCCGGTAANAGGCCNACTTCTTCTTCTAGTTCTCNATACANTGCTTTTTCTGGAGTCTCCCCATCGTCAATACCTCCTTGAGGAAACTGCCATGCGTCCTGCTTACCTACCCGTTTCGCCCACAAAACTTGTCCTCTTCTATTGGCAACCACGATACCAACGTTAGGACGGTAACCCTCTTCATCTATCAAANTCTTACTCACACCCNCTCGCAGCCNGAGGAATTATTAACGGATTTTCANATAGAGTACAAACTAGTTTAGGACATCCATAAATGCGAGAATTTTGAACATGGCTAATCACCTTTCGAACGAGACAAGTCCCTACCTCTTGCAGCATGCGGGAAACCCTGTCGATTGGTTCCCCTGGAACAATGAGGCGCTCGAAAAAGCAAAGACTGAAAACAAGCCAATCCTGCTTTCCATCGGCTATTCCTCTTGCCATTGGTGCCATGTGATGGCCCACGAGTCCTTCGAAGATGAAGCGACCGCTCAAGTGATGAACCAACATTACGTTAACATTAAGGTGGATCGGGAAGAACGTCCTGACCTCGATAAAATCTACCAACAGGCTTTTCAGTTGCTTAATTCGCAGGGGGGCGGCTGGCCGTTAACGATGTTTCTCGACCCCCAAACCCTGCTGCCATTTTTTGGCGGGACCTACTTTCCTAAAAACGCCAGATATCAACTGCCAGGGTTCGTGGATCTGTTAATGAGGATCAACGAAACTTTCGAGTCCAAAAAGGAAGAGCTCAAGGACCAAGGAGACAAGTTAAGCAAGGCCTTCGAACAGCTGAAAATTCCGGTAGTCGATCCTCAAATCCCAGACAAAGAATTACTCGACTTGTCTCGACAAAACCTGGGAAAACAATACGACAGTCAGCATGGTGGATTTAGTTCCGCTCCCAAGTTTCCAACACCCACTAAAATATCAAAGTTGCTTCTCTATTGGGCGCACGAGAGAAATAAGGGGGGCTCGGACAAAGATGCGTTAGAGATGGTGATGACAACGCTTACCCAGATGGCCAGGGGAGGAATCTACGATCACGTCGGGGGAGGATTTTGTCGTTACTCAACAGACAGCAAGTGGATGATCCCACATTTCGAGAAAATGCTTTACGACAACGGGCAACTTTTATCCATTTTTGCTCGCGCCTTGCAGTTTGGGCCAGACCAGTTGTTCGAAGATGCCATTACCCAAACAATAGACTGGTTAGAGAGAGATTTGAGGCATCCAAAGGGAGGCTTTTTCTCTTCCGTCGATGCCGACTCTGGTGGGGAAGAAGGCGCTTTTTATGCATGGAGGCGTGAGGAACTTAAAAAGATTCTTACCGAGGATCAATATCTTTTAATCGAGACACTTTATGGGGTCGACAAACCCGCAAACTTCGAAAACAAATGGATTTTCTATCGCAATGATTCTTGGCGTTCTGTTGTCGATCGCTTGCAGCTAGAGCCCGACAAAGCGCGAGAGTCTCTTTTGCTCTCTAGAGACATTTTATTTAAAACACGAGAAACACGTAACGCCCCCCAAACCGATAAAAAGATTTTAACCTCTTGGAATGCCCTAACCATTAAGGGCATCTTGGAGTGCGCTCATCGCGTAAACGACAGAAAAGATTGGATAACCCTCGCTTCGGAGGCTATCGACTTTATTCATGATCATCTCTGGGACGGCGAAACTTTATTTGCGACCTGGAAGGAAGATAAAGCAAAACATCATGGCTATCTAGACGATTACGCGAACCTCCTAGATGCCTTGCTCATGATGTTAGAAACNGTCTGGCGTGAAAAAGATGCGCAACTCGCTATGCGACTTGCCAACTCACTGCTAGATAAATTCTACGACCAGGACGAAGGCGGATTTTTCTTTACGGCTCATGACCAAGAGACTCTGTTCACTCGGCCAAAGCCAACCATGGACCACGAGCTTCCATCAGGAAACGGCATTGCCTCCTCTGCTCTGCTGCGGATTGGAAACCTCATGGGCGAACATCNGTTTATAGAAGCTGCCGAGAACACGTTAAAGTGGGCCAGAGTTGCGCTTGAGCGCTTACCTTCAGAACATTCTTCATTACTGGAGTCTCTTCAAGAACTAAACTATCNCTCGCAGCTAATTATCCTCAGAGGCCCANAAGAAGAAATCGCTATTTGGAAAAAGAGTTTATTGGATCAATATACTCCTTGGAGACAAGTTTATTGCATCCCCTATTCCATCAAAAATNAGACNCCGCCTTACTTACCNGGTCTCATCAGCGCAGACAAACAGCAATCGCCACTAGCCTACGTCTGTCAGGATCTTTCCTGCTCTTTGCCTATCTCATCGCTCGAGGAATTGAAAAGTACGCTCAATTAGGAGGGAGACCACGCCAAATTGAGTTCGCGCGCCGCCTTTACGTCATCCAGTCTTCTGACTGGCAAGGTATGAGGCGCCGAACGAAGAACCTCTGGATCCTCTAGCATTTCCTTTCTGATTGCTTTCATTGCCTCGACAAAGCCATCCAGCTCAGATTTATCTTCTGTCTCCGTAGGTTCTATAAGAAAACATTCCGGCACCAACAAGGGAAAATAAGTAGTCGGCGCATGAAAACCATAATCAAGCAGTCTTTTTGCGATATCCATCGCACTGACGTCATGCTCTTTTGCTTCTTGAGCAAAAGTAATAATAAATTCATGAGTGGCCCTGCGATCCGGGTACGCTAATTGGAAGCCGCTTTGAGATAGCTTTGCCGCAAGGTAATTCGCGTTAAGTGTTGCGTATTCCCCTACCCTNGCCATNCCTTCNTCNCCCAACAANANGGCATAAGAAAGCGCTCTAAGTAGTATCCCNGANTTNCCCGAAAATGCNGACAGCTTACCTATGGTTTGCTCTGNTTCACTTCCCGATCTCCANGAAAACTCGTNAACGTCTCCTTCNTTTTNCTTNTTATCTACGATTGGTATCGGCAAGAAAGGCAAAAGNCTCTCTGAAACTCCAACAGGACCAGCGCCAGGTCCCCCTCCNCCNTGNGGGGTAGCGAAGGTTTTATGCAAATTCATATGCAACACATCAAAACCCATGGTTCCGGGTTTGATTTTTCCAAGTATCGCATTCAAGTTGGCGCCATCGTAGTAGAGTAAGCCGCCNGCTTGGTGCACGGTACTCGCAATTTCGCTGATCTGACGCTCAAACACGCCACAAGTCGAAGGATTAGTCATCATTAAACCTGCGGTCTGCGGTCCGACTTTACTCTTTAGCTCATCTAGATCGACATCTCCATCGGGNCCAACGGCTATCTCAGTTACTTCATACCCACACATCACCGCCGTCGCAGGATTCGTCCCGTGAGCCGCACTAGGCACGATAATTTCCCTNCTCTGATGGTCACCGTTTGCCTCGTGATAGGCGCGAATCATCGACACCCCAGCGAATTCCCCCTGCGCTCCCGCCATCGGAGCAAGCGAGACTCCTTTCATTCCTGTCAACTCTTTCAAAATTTCCTGAAGGTCATATAAGCACTCTAGGAACCCCTGACTGATATTTTCTGGCGCTAGGGGATGCCTATTAAGAAANCCAGTTAAACTCGCTGCTTTGTGGGCAGCTCTGGGGTTGTACTTCATGGTACAAGAACCAAGAGGATAGAATTGACTATCAATAGAAAAGTTCTTTTTCGACAGGTTGGTATAGTGCCTGACCGCCTGCAGCTCAGAGACCTCTGGCAACCGAGGTGTTTCAACTCTCAAAAGCCCATCGGGAATATCTGCTAGCAAGTCATCCGAGGTATCNTCCACTCGCTGGGCGAAAGCCCGGCGTTCAGGTGCNCCTCGGTCAAAAATTGTCTTATGTTCTTCAAATTTCACGTCGAGAGCTCANCAAGTACGTTAGAAAACACATCAAGATAACGATCCATTTCTGGTTCCGTTCGCTTCTCCGTAACGGCTACAAGAAGCTTATTTCGGACAACGCCTCCTTCGTCGGCCGCACTTTCAATGGGAAGGCCGGCCAAAATGTTTTGTTCCGTCATCAGGGCAACCAATTCATCGGCATCCACTGGCAGTCTTACAACAAACTCATTGAAGACAGGGCCCGGGTACTCGTCCTCGACCCCTGGCAACTGCAACAGTTTTTCCCGCAGATAGTTAGTATTTTGATGAGACTTTATCGCGGTCTCTCTCAGGCCTTTCGCCCCGAGCAAACTCAAATAAATCGTACCCGCGGTGACCAGCAATCCCTGATTGGTACATATATTGGAGGTCGCTTTACCCCTTCTTATATGCTGTTCTCTTGCTTGTAGAGTTAACGCATACCCAGGCTGACCGTCTAAATCTTCTGTCTTACCAACGACACGCCCTGGAATTTGCCTAACAAATTTTGACTTACAGCAAATAAACCCAAACGAAGGACCCCCTGATGACATTGGGATCCCAAGAGGTTGACCATCTCCACACGCTATATCAACTCCGTCATCGCCCCATAATCCTGGTGGTTTAAGAACGCCTAAGGACATAGGGTTCACAACCGCGATCACAAGAGCTCCTTGGGAGTGAGCCCAATTAGTAATTTCATCAACCNGTTCAAGTCTCCCAAAAAAATTCGGTTGCTGAATCACGACAGCTGCAGGAGCTTGATCTGCTGTTTTATTTATCGCCAAGACCCCGTTGCTTTCAATCGGCAGTCTCTCCAGCTCAATGCCTTGGCTTGAAATGATCGTATTAGTGGCTGACAAATAGACTGGATTNAGCGCTTCAGCGTATAGNACCTTGCCNGACTTGTTGGACTTATTTGATCTCACNGCCATCAATATAGCCTCAGCAAGACCGCTAGCGCCGTCGTAAACTGACGCNTTTGAAACATCCATNGCCGTCAGNTGAGTCATCATCGANTGGTATTCGTAAATTAATTGCAANGTTCCCTGACTNGCTTCCGCCTGATAGGGCGTATAGGCAGTCATAAACTCGCCACGACTCGCTATGTCCCAGACGGCTGCTGGAATATGATGGTCATAACAGCCAGCTCCAAGGAAACACAAATTTCCTTCGTCTCGAGATGCTCTTTCTTGCATCCTCAACATCATTTCAAGCTCGGATAGACCAGATGACAACGCGCTAGAACGTTCTTCAGAAAGCTCGCCTGGTATCTCATCAAACAACGCTTCGATATCGTCAACGCCAATCGCCTCTAACATCAATTCCACATCTGAACGCGTATGTGGAATGTACGGCATAGTTAACTCCTCGTATTAATCTTATTGATCCTCGCTTTCGCAGAGCTCTTGGTAGGCNTCCGCATCTAGTAGGTCNTCAANTTCTCTTTCGTCNGTTACTTTTAGCTTAAANAACCAGCCGTCTCCATACGGGTCCTGATTGACNGTTTCAGGGGAATCCTCCAGAGCCTCGTTGATCTCCTCCACCGCTCCGCTCACAGGCGCATAAATGTCTGATGCNGCTTTAACCGATTCAACTACGCCGGCCTCTTCGCCAGCCACGATCTGCTGGCCCACCTCAGGTAACTCTACATACACGATATCCCCAAGCGCATCTTGAGCNTGATCGGAAATGCCAACGACTATGAGTCCTTCCTCGTCTTGTTTNGCCCATTCATGCGTCGCCGCATATCCAAGCTCCAATGGTACTTCGCTCATTCTCTACATTCCCTTTTCAACTTCTCTTTATCTATTCTTTCCANTCAACAAGGACCTTGCCGTGTTTTACAAACGGAGGCTTCACTACCACAGCATCNACCAGTTTATCACGAATTTCCACTCGACACCTTTCTCGGGCCAATTTTGGTACTCGCGCCAAGGCGATACTGCAATCCATGCTGGGGCTGAAACTGCCACTCGTAATAACACCCTCACCATGATCTGTTAGCACTCTTTGACCATGCCGGAGGACACCTTTTCCTATCAATATAAGTCCAACCAACTTCTCATCTAGCTCGTNTCTTCTTATTTGGAGAGCATCACGGCCTACAAAATCNCGGTCTTCAGGCTCCCACTTAACCGTCCAGCCAAGATTTGAGACCAACGGATCAACCTCTTCGTCCATGTCCTGCCCATACAAATTAAGCCCAGCCTCNAGCCTTAAGGTGTCCCGAGCTCCCAAACCGGCTGGCACGGCGCCTTCGTTAACAAAAAAATTCCATGCGCCGACAACTTGTTCATTCGGCACTATCAATTCGAATCCATCTTCACCGGTATAACCTGTTCTGGCTACAAGTACTTCGTCGATTAGTACGCAAGAAAAGGGCTTTAGCGATTCAAAGTCATAGGTCTTACTCCAACTACCGATCGCCTGAAGAGNACGCGGTCCTTGGATTGCGATCATTGACAAGTCAAGNTCTTCGAGTTGAATCTGCTCGAGATTTTGCAAATCGAGCCAGGCCAGGACTTTGTCTTTCGTGGCCGCGTTAGTCACTAGCCTGTAGCAATCCGACAAACGATAGACGATCAAATCATCAANAACCCCTCCTCGTTCGTTCAATAAAACGCTGTATAGAGCCTGGTTAATTGCTAAAGACCCCACATCATTTGCNAGTACTCTACGTAAAAAATCCCTAACCATTGNTCCTTTACAATCAATTATCGTCATGTGCGACACATCAAAAATGCCTACTCCATGTCGAACTGCAAGATGCTCTTTTATTTGAGAACCATAATGAATAGGCAGAGACCAACCTGAAAAATCGACCAGTTTACCGCCCTGATCCACATGANCTTGATTGAGAAAGGTCCGTTTTAATTCCAATGCTATTATTCCTTATTAAAAACGCGAGATAGGCCCATAGCCGCTGGCTTCTCTCACAATCTGTTTTTTTATCCACCCTTGCTTGTTNAAAAAATCAATTGCNGTGTTCCGCAGCCAACTGAAGCGGGGACCAATANTTGTATAAGCTCGCAAAATACTCTCTAAAAGGTATATCACGTAGTCAGATCTAATCTGCCTTCGAATCGAATACCTGCGGATTGCACTTTCATCATCCAATCCTTTCTCAGAAACAACCTCAAGCAAACTCCTAACATCTTCTAATCCGATGTTTGCCCCAAAGCCNGCGAGAGGATGAATGGATCGCGCNGCATCTCCGAGCAAAACNACCCTCTTGTTCGGAGCAAAACTTTCAACGCGCTGTTGTAACAAAGGGAAAATAAATCGCTTGCCCACTTCTTCAATTCTACCTATCCGATCATCGAATGTTCGCTCAACAAGATCTGCAAAGTCTTCATCAGCTAGTTGCTGCCTGCTTTTTGCAAGCTCTTCTGTCTGCGACCAGATAATAGTTCGAACATTGGAGCTGGTTGACGGCAATGCTGCAATGGGNCCAGCATCAAGGAATTTTTGCAGCGCGACTCCATCATGCACTAAATCAGATCTGACGATGCTTGCCAGAGCGTGGTGATGAGAGCTAACTTTTTTAAGCGGGATGCCCAGCTGATTCCTAACAAATGAGTTAACGCCATCTGCCCCAATTAGGAATTCAAAGTTCAGGCTTTCATTCTCGAACTCGAGTTCGATTCCATCACCTAGGATCGACAACCCCGTTGGGCNCGCAGTAATTTTAGAAACGCTCTCTGAGTCCANTTTTTTCCATATATCGAGCTGAATTTTTTTTGCTTCNACAATCCAGCCCAAACAATTTTGNTCCATTTCTTTAGCATNAAAATCCAGATTNGNCACCCCATGGGNTTCCCAGATCGACATCGCCCTNTAAGGCTGGGCTAACGTTTCTTCCCAAAGGTCAAGAGAAGNCAAAAACTCTTTTGATNCTGGNGTTATGGCTACNCTTCTTACATCTATACCGAAGGATTCTGGGCCAGGACCGAGCGTGGAACGCTCTACCACTGTNACCTNNNGACCCANCCTGGCTAAACCTATNGCTAGAGACGANCCAACNATNCCCGCNCCCAAAATACATACCCTCTTGCCAATCAACTTGCTTCCNAAACAGCTTTTAGAACTAANGTAGAGTATNGAAGATGCGTCATTGATCTGAATCTAGAGTCATAGAATGTTCGGATTCTAGAAATACCCCATGAGCCAGCAATACGCTAACTTTCGCATATTCATATAGTTCAAGATAAGAGGCCTCGTCATCCTGCTCTTCCAANCCGAGATCAGATATCGAGCCAATAGAGGTGAAATCCTCGAGAATTTCTTCTAACTCTTCCGGNATNGCTCTACGGCTTAAGGCGATACCTGCCCCAAACCCTCCAAGAAACCCGAGACAAAAATCCGAGAGGTCGTGTACTCGATCTTGCAGCGATGNAGATTCCTCNAAAACCAGCGGAGAAAATATCAAACNTTCATCCAATAGCTCCTCGTTGATAGCCTGAACAAAGGACTCCAGCATTTCCTGATCAACAACCTCTTCGTTGCCAAATAACTCAATCAATTCTTCCATGGCATAGCCGAAGGGCTGTGTAATACAGAAACCACAAACCACACCATGCATCTCACAGGCAGAAATAGCAGGAGCAGCCTTACTCGCTAACAATTCCAATGCAGACAATATTATTCCTGAGGGGCTATAAAAGTATCCTAAATCAGCGCAAACTATGAACCACACAAATTCAAATTACCACCNTTGGAATTATGATTGACCCAGAAAAAGATCCATTTTACTTACTAGAAAAGAGAGTATCGGATTTGATCTCGTTGTCCGACAAGCTATCCATCGAAAACAAAGCTCTTCGATCAGAACAAAGAAAATGGACGGCCGAGCGAGCCGCCTTGCTTCAGAAAAATGAGCTCGCCAAATCTAAAATAAAAACGGTTTTAACCAGACTAAAAGGCATGCGGTAGAGATTTTAAAATGGCAGAAATCGAAACCATTACGGTCAGTTTGTTGGGCAAAAAATATCAGGTTAGCTGTGAGGAAGAGGAAGTAGAAATACTCGAAAAATCCGCCAAGTATTTGAATAAAAAAATGGGAGAGATTCGAGACTCAGGCAGAGTCGTGGGCTTGGACAGAATAGCCGTAATGGCCGCGTTGAATATCATCGGAGAATCGATCATTTCAGATAGCGACACGGGGCTTAAAGACAAAGAACTGGGCAAGCGCGTAGAAAGTCTGAATGAAACTCTGGAAGCCGCTCTAGTCAAAAACACGCAGTTAGAACTTTAAACACGCCCTGTCTTTTCCGCTTATTCATCCCTTTTTACCGAACATCCACGCTTGGCTTAAGCCTCTTTCTGTTTATACTGTAGCCTCTCCTAGGATGTTTGCCAGTGGTCAAGTCCTTGAGCCGTTAGAAAAACCTAAGGAAGGTTCGATGTTAGTTTCAGTGTGCAAACCCAATCAGATGGGTAGCCTTAGGAATTAACCTGCCTTCCGCCTTGAACCAGAACGGTTCAGGGCAAACCAGCAGCGGCATCTCTGGGAGCAACCCACTGTCTTGATGCAGAANTTTGGTGACATTCACTATGCCCAATAAATCTTGCTTACGAACCCACTATAAGACCTTGCGTCAGAANTTNGCTNGCGAACAGAGAAGTACACACACCAAAAAAATNACAGATCACATCAGAAATCTCTGTTCAAAAAGCGAATGGAAAAACATCGCCTGCTTTGCCTCTCATGGCGGAGAGCCAGATCTGTCCGAATTGCTAGACTTTTTACAAGAAATGGGTACNAGNACTCTCCTACCTCGAATCAATAATCAAAAACAAATGGCGTTCCACATTTTTGAAGCCAGGTCTAGCTTGGAATCAGGGCCTTATGGCATCAAACAACCGCATCCAGNAAGTGAAAAAGTTACCAGAGATAAGATCGACTGTTTTTTAGTTCCCCTAGTTTCCTTTGATAACGCTGGCAACCGATTAGGAATGGGTGGCGGATACTATGATAAATACTTTGCAACTGATATCGGAAACCCTCAATCCCCTTTGTTTGGCGTCGCATTTTCAGCCCAAAGGTCTGAAAAGATCCTGCCAGTTGATGAACTTGACGTCTCACTCGACGGAGTAATAACAGAAAATGGATTAGCTTCTTTCACTGTTTTAGGTGGAAAATATGGCAGTTAGNGACATATTGAGAATGGGACATCCGACACTCCGAAAAAAGTCGGAGCCTGTTGGCATTCATGATGTCAGTTCTTCAAAAATTCAAAATCTTATTACTGATCTTAGTGATACCCTCGAAGCTTCAGGCGGNATCGGCCTCGCGGCGCCACAGATTGGGGAATTAGTAAGAATAGTCATTGTAAAGATTCCCAAAGGTTCTAGCAGCTATGGCGAGCTTGAGGCACTGCCTCTCACAGTTTTCATAAACCCCATCATTACACCCGTTGGTCAGGAACAAAAATCTCATTGGGAAGGGTGCCTATCAGTTCCAGGACTTCGAGGCCTAGTATCTCGTCCCCAAAATATTCAACTTCGATACTACGACCCAGAAAAAAAAGAAACCTCTTTAAAAGTCGAAGGCTTTCTATCCACAGTGCTGCAACATGAATGCGACCACTTGGACGGAACTCTTTATCTAGACAGACTATCAGANACGAAAGACCTGTCCTTTGAAGAAGAATTTCTTGAGTACAACCTTAACTGAGAAATAACTTGTAGGCTGGATTAGCNTCTTCNTCCCAAAAGCGATATCCGATTTGAGCAAGGTAACTAGATAATTCATTACGTTCGCTCTCCTTNGANCAAAAGCCAACTAAAACCCTTCCCCATGCNGCCCCATGATTACGATAATGAAAAAGCGAAATATCCCATCTAGAACCAAGGACAGTTAGGAATTGCATTAGCGCACCTGGACGNTCTGGAAACTCAAACCGATAAAGCAATTCATCTTGAGAATCTAATTTCGGTCCTCCTACCATGTGCCTTATATGAACTTTTGCCGCTTCGTTGTCCGTCATATCGACAACTCTATAACCCTTCACTNTCAGTTTCTTCAGCAAATCTTTTCTTTTTTCTTTGTTAGCAATCTCTAAACCAACGTATATGTTTGCAAGTTCCTCTTGCGTTTTTCTGTAGTTAAATTCGGTTATTGAGCGGCTACCCAGGTCTCTACAAAAATCCAGAAAACTGCCGCGTTCTTCTTTGATGGTTGTCGCAAAAATAGCTTCTCGGTCTTCTCCAACTTCGGCTCTCTCAGATATATGCCTTAATCTATCAAAATTGACATTAGCCCCACTGACAATCGCTACGACCGCGGAAAACTTTCGTTTTGAGCCTGATAAGTACTTTTTCATGCCGGCAACCGCAAGCGCTCCGGCAGGCTCTGCAATCGATCTCGTTTCTTCGAAGACGTCCTTTATAGACGCGCATATTTCATCCGTAGACACCTTTACGACCGCATCTACGTGATGCTTCGCTACTTTAAAGGGCTCATCTCCTATTTGAGCCACAGANACNCCATCGGCAAAGAGGTCNAAAGACTCTCTTGGCAGCTTAACTCTTCTGCCGCTCTTCTTAGCTTCAAAGAGACAAGCGGAACCCTCGGCTTCGACCCCAATGATTTTCGTTCGTGGTCGGAGATATTTAAAAAAGCAGGCAATACCGGCGATCAATCCTCCTCCTCCAACCGGAACGAAAATAGCATCAATATGTCCCGTATGTTGATTTGCTATTTCCATTCCCACAGTGCCTTGACCTGCTATTACTAAGGGGTCGTCGTATGGGTGAATGTATGTAGATCCCTCACTTTCAGCTAGATTATTAGCNAATTCAGCNGCCTCGTCGTAGGAATCNCCATGCAAGATCACCTTAGCNCCAAAATTCTTGACGGACTCTACTTTAATCGCNGGAGTGTTAAAGCCCATGACAACAGTCGCCTTAACATTCAATTTATCNGCGGCTACAGCTACGCCTTGTGCATGATTACCNGCNGAAGCGGTTACAACACCCTTTTCTAGCTGNTTCGCATCAATATGAACCATCCGATTGTAGGCTCCTCTCAANTTAAAACTAAATATCGACTGGAGGTCCTCGCGTTTCAGATAAACCTGAGTGCCAAAGCGCTGAGTCAGCAGACGCGCNGGTGAAAGCGGAGTCTCTTTCGCCAAATCATAAACCTTCGACGAGAGAATCTTCTTTACATAGGTTTCAAGCATCGGCAACATCCTTTAATTTAAGAGCACCAAACATCACAAACGTTGATCAAAATTACTTAAAAAGAAGTGTAGCAGAAGCGACTNTAGAACATATTGAATCCAGATTAACGAAAGATACGATTCTGGGTATCGGTACAGGCAGTACTGTGAACTTCNTCATTGAAGAACTGATAAAAATCAGACATAAATTCGATTGCGCAGTATCTTCCAGNACNGCATCGACGCTNCTACTAGAAAACGGAGGAATAAAAGTAATCGATTTAAATGCAGCTCCGACTCTCGAAATCTACATAGACGGTGCAGACGAGGCTAACCACTCGAAACAATTAATCAAAGGCGGCGGTGGGGCTCTCACTAGAGAAAAAATAGTAGCTCAAGCCGCCGATGAATTTGTTTGCATGATCGACGAGACAAAACTGGTCAACAATCTTGGAGGATTTCCGCTGCCGGTCGAAGTTATTCCTCTAGCCCGCGGGCTAGTCGCAAGACAGCTAAAACAATTTTCATCAACNCCCATTTGGCGTCAGGGGTTTGTTACCGATAACGGAAATATAATATTAGATATTCACGACTTAAAAATCGCNGACGGAGAAGAATTGGAAAGAAAGATTAACGACATCCCAGGAGTAGTGTCTAATGGATTATTCACTCTTAGAACGGCCGATACCCTGCTAGTCTCCGGTTCGAAAGGAATCTCTGTTATTAATTGATCAACAGCTTTCCGGGATTCAAGATTTGATGAGGGTCAAACAAATTCTTGAGTCCCCGCATCAGCTTTTGCTCTTCCTCGCTTCTCGAGTACCCTAAAAAGTCTTTCTTTAATANACCAACGCCATGCTCNGCAGAAATGCTGCCAGATAATTCAGATACGATCTCAAATATTTTAGGGCTCATGTCGTGACCATGCCGCATGAATTCGTCCACCTTCATATGCTCAGGGCGCAGGATATTCAAATGTAGATTGCCATCACCTATGTGGCCATACCAGCAAACCTCAAAACCTGGATAGCTCTCAGACACATAAGAGTCCACCTTCGCTAAAAAAGCTGGNATGTCAGATATTCTCACCGATAGATCATTTTTATAGGGNGTATAAGNAGCGATACTTTCCGAAATTCCTTCTCTGAGCTGCCACAGNGCACTTAGCTGAGCCTCAGACTGGCTTACCACCCCATCCGCAACCCAACCCTGGTTGACACAATTCTCAAATGCACTCATCGCATCTTCCGAGGCTAGTTCGTCATACTCCAGTAAAGCGTAAAACGCGCTCCTCTCCTGTAAAGGCTGCAACAAATTTCTATGCTCAATGACCTTATCAAGCGCTAAATCAGAAAAAAATTCGAATGCACTCAGTTCAATGGATTTAGAAAAACAAGTTAACACACTCAACAGATTTACAAAGTCGGGAACTCCCACAACCATCACTTGTTGCGTGTTCGGAGACTCCGTTAGCCACATGTCTACTTCACAAATCAAACCCAGCGTTCCCTCAGAACCTATCATTAAATGGCGAAGATCGTATCCGGTCGCATTCTTGACCAATCCTGCATTGCAATCTATTAATTGACCCTCCCCCGTAACAACCCTCATACCCGCTACCCAATCCCTTGTTAGACCATACCTAATGACTTTTATACCCCCAGCATTGGTCGCCACATTTCCACCAATCTGACTCGAACCCGAAGAGGCGAAATCAACCGGGTAATACAAGCCCTTCTCAGCGGCAAAGTTTTGTAGACTCTCCGTAATCACACCTGCCTGGCAGGTGACGATTTTATCCTGAGGGTCAAAATCGAGAATCTTGTTCATCCGATCGAAGGAAACCACGATTTCGCCATCACTCGCTACCGCACCACCTGAAAGACCTGTTCTACCCCCCGATGGAACAATTTTCCGTTTGGAATCTATCGCATATTGAATAAGGCTCTGGACCTGTTCGTTAGTTTCCGGAAATACGATGACACTAGGCGCAACCTCAAAACCATTAGTCCAATCGGAGCCCCATTTTTCTAGGGACTCTTTGTCCTCCTTAATCTGATTTACGTTTAAAAAAGATTTCATATGGAGTGCTTTACGCTTAGCAAGGGAACAGTTTAAGGCTCATTTAGTTAACGACCTGATTCAAGCTACCACTTTCATATTGAGAACCCATTGCATCCAGTGGAATCGGTACAATTTTTTCGGCATTACCCGCTGTATTGAAGGCTTCATATCTCTCTATAACTATCTTTTTCATTGCTTCAGTGGAATCTGCTAGGTACTTTCGAGGGTCGAACTCCGAAGCATTGTTTGATAGATGCTTTCTAATAGCAGCTGTTGAAGCTAACCTGAGGTCAGTGTCGATATTCACCTTCCGGACACCATTTTTTATCCCTTCTTGAATCTCCTCTAAGGGCACACCATAGGTTTCCGGGATGTCACCTCCAAACTCGTTTATCTCACTCAGT
Source organism: Gammaproteobacteria bacterium (assembly GCA_002727775.1). Classification (GTDB taxonomy): domain Bacteria; phylum Pseudomonadota; class Gammaproteobacteria; order Pseudomonadales; family Azotimanducaceae; genus UBA4421. Next base: position 6,046 of record PBUF01000062.1, on the reverse strand, counting down.
AAGTCCTGAGGCACCGAAGAGCTTCCATGCATTACCAGGTGAGTGTTAGGAAGCCTTGAATGAATTTCTTTGATCCTATCTATTGCCAGCACATCACCGCTGGGTGGTCTAGAAAATTTATAGGCTCCATGAGATGTGCCTATTGCTATAGCGAGCGCGTCAACACCAGTTTCACTCACGAATTCCGCAGCTTGCTCTGGGTCAGTAAGCAATTGATCCATTGATAGAACCCCCTCAGCTCCGACACCATCTTCCTCTCCTGCTAATCCAGACTCAAGGCTGCCCAAACAACCAAGCTCTCCCTCAACCGAGACTCCGCACGCATGAGCCATATCCACGGTCACCTTCGTCACCTCGACATTGTACTCATAGTCAGCTGGTGTTTTTTGATCTTCCAACAAAGATCCGTCCATCATGACCGAGGAAAATCCTAACTGAATAGATCTCTGGCAAACGGCAGGTGACGCTCCATGATCCTGGTGCATAACAATCGGTATAGAAGGAAATTCCTCGATCGCAGCTAAGATTAGATGTCGCAAAAAATTAGCACCAGCATATTTCCTAGCGCCCGCAGATGCTTGAACTATGACCGGGCTACTGGTTTCCCTAGCGCCCTCCATAATTGCCCTCATCTGCTCTAAGTTGTTCACATTAAAAGCGGGGACTCCATAGTCATTTTCTGCCGCGTGATCCAATAATTGACGCATGCTAATCAATGCCAATTTACTCTCCTCAAATGTTCTTGGTTTAAAGGATATCAACCCCAGGCAATTTTTTTCCTTCCAGGTATTCCATAAATGCACCGCCCCCAGTCGATATATATGACACATTGTCGGACACTTCGTACTTGTCAATAGCAGCAATAGTGTCCCCTCCGCCTGCTAAAGAGTATGCAGACGATCTTGCTATCGCCTCAGCAATTTCTCGGGTACCTTCACCGAATTGGTCAAACTCAAAAACGCCCATGGGACCATTCCAGATAATGGTCCCAGATTCCTCAATAGTCGAGGACCATTCTCTCGCTGTCACGGGCCCTATATCCAAGATCATCTCGTCTTCATGAACTTCATCGATCAGCCTCAAAATAGCAGTGGCGCTCGAGTCAAAGGACTTCGCCACCATCACATCTTTTGGGATAGGGATATCTGTTTTCGACAGAAGTTTCTTCGCCGCGTCCAACATGGTCTCTTCGTAGAGAGACTTTCCTATCCCGCGCCCAGAAGCAGCTATAAACGTATTTGCTATTCCTCCGCCGACAAAAATCTTGTCACTGATTTCGGAAAATCTTTCTAGCAGCGTAAGTTTGGAAGATACCTTTGCACCTCCCAAAACAGCAACCACAGGCGTTTTGGCGTTCTGTACAACTCCATTTAATGCTTTTAATTCGGACTCCATCAAAAACCCAGGCACAACGACTTCTACGTGCTTTGCAATAGAATTCGTAGAGGCATGAGCTCTATGAGCAGATCCGAAGGCATCCATTATAAAAACATCGCAGCAAGCTGCCATTCTTCTGCCGAGCTCATCGCTGTTGCCTTTTTCTCCAGCAAAAAATCTAACGTTCTCCATCAGACCAATTTGTCCTTTGGAGAGGGTTTTAGACTGCTCGATATCTTTCAAAAGAATTACGGGAACAGACAACAGCTCACTGAGCCTTTGTGCGATCGGAGCTAAAGAAAATGCCTCATCAAATTTACCCTCTTCTGGACGTCCGAGGTGCGATAGCACCGTAACTGCGCAATTCTTTTCTAACACTTTGGATATTGTGGGGAGGCTCGCTCTTATTCTGGCATCATTAGATATTTGCCCATCCTGCATAGGCACATTCAAGTCCGCCCTAATGAACACTCGTTTTTCAGCTATATCTGCCTCTTCAAGTCTCATTAGAAAATGACTAACCTAATACCGATCTAACGGCTTCTACAACGGCATCAACTGTCACGCCAAGGTGAGTCAATGCTTCTTTGCCAGGTGCTGAAACTCCATAGCGATCAATACCTACAACTGCCCCATCTAGCCCTACAAACCGACGCCAATAATCAGGATGAGCTGCCTCAACAGCCACTCTCGCCCTAATCGATGGGGGCAATATCGAATCCTGATAATCTTTGTCTTGATCTACGAACCTATCAACACACGGCATTGATACAACTCTCAAACCAACATTCTCAGTCTCTAGACGGCTAGCGGCTTCCACGGCCACCTGCACCTCTGAACCACATGCGATAACGATCGAGCTAACGGGAATGCTTGGCTCGTGAAGCACATAGCCTCCACGCAGAATAGCCTCTACCTGGACCGGAGTTCTACTTTGAGCAGGAAGCTTTTGTCGACTAAACACTAGCGCAGTCGGTTTTGAGGAGCTTTTGATAGCCATCTTCCAAGCAACTAGCGTCTCAACAGTGTCACAAGGTCTCCAAGTAGACAGGTTTGGTGTTGTTCGTAAATTGGTTAATTGCTCCACAGGTTGATGGGTGGGGCCGTCTTCTCCAACCATCACCGAATCATGCGTATAGACAAAAATATTTGGAATCTTCATTAACGCAGCCAAGCGAACAGCATTTCTNGCATATTCCATGAAGACTAGAAAAGTTCCACTATAGGGACGAAAACCTCCATGCAACAGCATGCCGTTCGTCATCGCAGTCATGGCAAACTCCCGAACACCATAGTTGATATGCTGGCTTTCTCTGTTTCCATCTCCTTTTGTATTGTTTGACCCTGTAAGATCTGCAGACCCCCCAAACAATTCGGGCATGGCATCTGCCAAAATAGTAATCGCCTTTTGGGAAGATTTTCGAGTTTCAGATTCNAACGAGACCGATTGTTCATCTGATATCGCTTGATTNATNNCCCCTTCCCAACTGTCAGAAAGCTCACATTTCATTCGACGAATAAACTCGGCGCTTTTTTCAGCATGCTTCTCTACATAGCCCTCAAACAAATCTTCCCAGGTGTTCTGTGATTTTTGGCCCTTCTCTTTTCCGTCCCACGCCTCATAAATTTCTTTATCAATCTCAAAAGCAGGATTGTCCCAATCCAACGCTTTTCGTGTCAGGGCCACTTCTTCTTCGCCCAGAGCGGCACCATGAGCACCGGCCGTCCCTTCTTTATGGGGCGAACCATAACCAATCTTTGTTCTAAAGCAGACTAGCGTGGGTCTTCCATCGCTTTCGGCTGCTTCTTTCAACCCGGCTGCAATCGAATCTGAATTGTGACCATCAACATCGGAGATAACTCTCCAACCATAGGATTCAAATCTCGCTGCTACATCCTCCGTAAACCACCCCTCTACTTCTCCATCAATCGAAATNCCATTCTGATCGTATAGTGCTATCAACTTGCTTAATCGAAGCGTNCCAGCTAACGATGCAGCCTCATGNGAAATNCCCTCCATCAGGCAACCATCACCNACAACCACCCAGGTTCGATGATCAACTATTTCATAGTTGGGCTCGTTAAATTCTNCGGCAAGCTTTTGCTCAGCCAAGGCCATCCCGACAGCATTNGCCAAACCCTGGCCTAATGGNCCTGTGGTAGTTTCAATCCCCGGGCATTCACCAAATTCCGGGTGTCCAGCCGTCTTTGANCCTAACTGTCGAAAATCTTTCAGATCTGAAATGCTTACATCAAAACCACTCAGATGNAGAGCGCTNTATAAAAGCATCGAACAATGGCCATTAGATAGGACAAAGCGATCTCGATCTAACCAGTTAGGATCANTCGGGTTCTGCTTAACAAAGTCTCTCCAAAGAACCTCCATGACATCGGCCAAGCCCATGGGCCCGCCAGGATGACCAGAATTAGCGCGCTGCACTGAGTCCATTGATAAAACACGAATTGCATNCGCTANTTTCTTTCTACTTACCGNCATTGCACAATTAAATTCATNNACTTGANNTAGACACTATTCTCCCGGCTTAACCAGCCTCCTGCAAACAATTTACAACAAAAAGNNAAAAANCCCTGAAATCANATAGTTTTGCTNCCTTTTTNTAGGTTATAGTTTTGCCCCCAAAATTAAGAGCGGATCGTAAAATGGCGGAATACGATATTTTCACTTCTGAATCTGTATCAGAGGGCCATCCTGANAAAGTTGCTGACCAAGTTTCTGACGCAATTGTCGATGCAATGATAGAACAGGACCCCGATTCTCGAGTCGCCTGCGAAACTATGATAAAGACNGGGATGGTNGCTGTCGCNGGAGAGACTCGCAGTCAATCGAAAATCAACGTCGAAGAGATCGTCAGAAAAACAGTNGCTGATATAGGTTATGACAATGANGAGGTTGGCTTTAATGCCAATGACTGCACNGTCATNAATGCACTGGGGATGCAATCAACAGACATCGCGATGGGTGTCGATGAATCGGGAGCCCATGAACAGGGGGCTGGCGACCAAGGTCTGATGTTTGGATATGCAACCAGCGAAACNGACACTCTCATGCCTGCACCAATCCATTACGCTCATCGGCTAGTTGAAAAACAAGCAGANGTAAGAAGAACAAAATTAGATTTTCTTCGGCCCGACGCAAAAAGCCAGCTAACNTTTAAGTATGATGCCGANGGAAAACCCGCTCAAATAGANGCCGTTGTCTTATCAACACAACACTCGGCNGANATCTCCCAAGAAGAACTCAGAGCAAAGGTTTTGTCAGANATTATTGAGCCNATTCTTCCTTCTAACTGGCTTTCTTCNGAGACCAAAATATTCATTAACCCTACTGGCCAATTTATCATCGGTGGCCCTGTTGGTGATTGCGGGCTAACCGGCCGAAAAATAATAGTCGACACCTATGGCGGTATGGCTCGNCATGGAGGAGGAGCATTTTCCGGCAAAGACCCTTCCAAGGTAGATCGCAGTGCGGCCTACGCTGGGAGATATGTAGCAAAAAATATTGTAGCCGCAGGTCTNGCAGAACGCTGTGAGATTCAAATTAGTTACGCGATCGGAATCGCAGAACCCACGTCCATCAGTCTTAACACCTTCGGCACAGGCAAGATACCTGATGAAGAGATAATTGCTTTGGTTCGAGAAAATTTCGAGCTTCGGCCTAGAGGGTTGATAGACATGCTTGATCTAAAAAGACCAATATATCTCAAGACTGCAGCTAACGGTCACTTTGGACGNCTGGAAGAAGAATTTTCCTGGGAACGTACTGACGTTGCCGCTCAGCTAGCAAAAGGTCTCTGAGCGATAGATTNTTAAANCTTGCATGAGNGCTGATCCAACTGTCAGTTTTGAGTTTTTTCCGCCGAGGGATNNAATCGGAGAACAAAAGCTGATCAACGAGGTACTCCCTCATCTGGCGCNCTTCAATCCAAAATTTGTTTCTGTGACTTATGGCGCAGGAGGATCGACAAAAGAAGGCACATTTTCCGCGATTAGAAAATTGCAGGGCAAAAAATTAGACCCAATCCCTCATTTGTCCGTCGGAAATGATAGCGACCATGAGATTGTCAAAGTTATACATTCCTATCGCGAGCTAGGGGTAACTAATATTTTAGCGTTAAGAGGAGACGCGCCATCAGGCTATGGAGCCGGCCAGATAAAGAATGCAGCTTATCTCGTTCGCTTAATTAGAAAGGAATTCGGCGATGATCTAGGAATCCTAGTCGCTGCTTATCCTGAGATTCACCCTGAGTCAGAAACTCTCGATATAGACATTTCCTTTTTTAAAGAAAAAGTAGAGGCGGGTGCCGACTCCGCAATCACGCAATTTTTCTACAACCCAGATGCTTATGACAATTTTTTAAACGTTATTGACAGGAAAAATATTCGGATCCCAATTGTCCCTGGCGTTATGCCAATACAAAACGTCGACGGTCTACTCAGAATGTCAAAGCAATGCAAAGCGGAAATACCTCGCTGGCTGGAATATTCTTTAAAGGATCGGCAGGAAGATCTACAAAAATTTGCTATCGAACTAGTTACTCGGCTCTGTGACAGATTGATAGAGCTTGGAGCGCCTGGTTTACACTTCTATACCCTGAACCGCTGGGGCGCAGTGTCCAGAATCTGTAAAAACCTTAATCTGCAGCGTGAA